>JAXHTB010000003.1:0-31036 GCA_034190185.1 Spirochaetota bacterium
TAGATATTCTGTCCCGCTAGCTATAACAGCATTTAAGAAGCTGGTGTTTAGGGACAAGGTATTTACTTTAATAGCGCCAACGTCAAGCGGCGCATTAAATGCTCTTAGTAGATCTGTAACCAGATTAAAGGTGCCTCTTCTATCTCCTATTATGCCGGAAATTGCGGTAAAACCCTTTAAGCGATATGTCTTTACTACTGCCGATATCTACCCGAATCAGAATAAAGTTATGGTTGATTATATTCTTAAGGACCTGAAACCAAAGAATCCAAAAATCGCTTTGGTTTATGCAGATACCGAGGCTGGTAAAACTGATAGGGATTCAGCAGTAGAGAATCTAAAGAGATGGAAGTTAAAACCGGTTTGCCAGGAAGTAGTTAATCCAGGAGCTCTTGAGGCCAGTTCTCAAGTAATGGGATTGAAAAGGAGAAGGGCAACACATATTATCCTTTGTGGTCAAATTCCGCAGCCTGCTATTGTATTATTAAGGGAAATGAAGAAATTTGGAGTTAACATCCCTGTATATGCGGATTGGGCTGCATGTGTTGAGGAGGTAATTGATACTGTTGGAAATGCGGCAAAACAGTTTCATGGTGTAAATCATATGATGTCATGGTATGATGATTGTCCTGGTGCTGAAGAGATGAGGAAGGTAACACTTAAATATTATCCAGGAACAGAAAAACCGTATCGTGGAAAGATATACACACATGGTTGGGTGGCGGCAAGTGTTATGGTTGAGATACTAAAAAGGTCCGGCAAAAACTTTGATAGAGAAGGTTTTATTCGTGCTATGGAGAGTATAAAGAACTTCCGAACTGGTGGATTATCCGGGCCAATAAGTTATAGCGCTACAAGTCATAAAGGTGGAAATACATGGAAGATGTTCAAATCAGATGTAAGTAGCGGCAAATTTATCCCTATTACTGATTGGAGAAAAACAGATTAATTTTATAGATGGCGTTACTGCAAAAAGGCGGTTTTCGATATATCGATGCTGATTAGAACCGATTTCAGGCGATTATTATCGATTATGGAAAGCAAAATTCCATTGAAAGTAGTTTTTGCAGTCGCGCCATAGATGAATATTAGATAAGAATAACATTAGTATTTTTTTATATATATAAATTCATTGAAATAAATAATAAAATTAATATGTTATTATTGAAGGAGAAAAATATGAATTTATTGTCTTTAATTAAAAGTATTAAGTTAATTGGTATTTTAATAATAATGTTATCTATAATCTTTGGATTTAATTTATCTATTTATGCTGGAAAGGCTCCAGGTTTAACGAAAAATAAAATAAAAATTGGTATAATCCTCGATCAGACCGGACCTTCTGCTGATGTTGTTGTCCCTACAACACAGGGTATAAAATGTTACTTTAAACATATAAACGATCTGGGTGGGATCAATGGAAGAGATATCGATTCAATCGTGGAAGACGATCGGTATTCAATACCCCTTGCATTAAGTGCCTTTAAAAAGCTTGTGTTTAAGGATAAGGTTTTTATGCTTATTGGTCCCACATCAACAGGTGGAGTTAGTATTCTAAGTAGACATGCTCAAAAGCAGAAAGTACCGCTTCTGTCAGCAATAATGCCGGAGATAACAGTTAAGCCTTTTAAAAGATATGTGTTTATCATTGCTGATATTTATCCAAATCAGATGAAAGTATTAATTGAATATATTCTAAATGATTTGAAACCTAAGAAGCCAAGGATTGCATTGGTTTATCCTGATAATGAAACTGGTAAAGTTGACCTTGAATCATCATTAGATCTTTTTAAATCTTTAAAAATTAAACCTGTAGAACAAATAGTGCTTAATCCTGGTTCTCTTGATGCAGGAACTCAGGTAATGAGTTTAAAAAGATCTAATGCAAATTATATTCTACTTTGTGGTTCCATTCCACAACCAACAGTAGTATTATTAAGAGAATTAAATAAATACGGAATGAAAATTCCAGTTTTTGGTAGTTGGGCCACTTGTGCTGAGGAAGTTTTAGCAATGGCTGGAAAAAATGCAAAAAGATTTTATGCAGTAAATCATATGATGTCGTGGTATGATGATTGTTCAGGTGCAGCAGAGATGAGGAAGGTGACACTTAAATATTATCCAGGTACTGAAAAGCCATACCGAGGTAAGATATATACTCATGGTTGGGTAGCTGCAAGTGTAATGAGAGAGATATTGAAAAGGTCAGGTAGCGATTTTGATAGAGAAGGATTTATACGTGCTATGGAGAGTATAAAGGATTTTCAAACTGATGGATTATCTGGTCCAATTAGCTATAGCTCTAAAAGTCATAAAGGGGGAAATACTTGGAAGGTCTTTAAATCAGATGTAGCAAGTGGTAAATTTATACCTGTTACAGATTGGAGAAGATCAGACTAATATACTGGAGGATGGCATGAAGAAGTTGATGATGGTATTTCTCTTTTCAATAACATTATCATTTTTCTTTTTAATTTCAATTCTTGAGTATGGTTATTCTAAAGTGCGGGGGGTAACTTATGATTCAGTAAAAGTAGGGGCAATAATTGCTGCGACGGGTATAGGCTCTGATAGCTGGATTCCAATGTGCACTGGGACAAAGTCATATATTAGAATGCTAAATGATGCAGGTGGAATTCATGGCAGGAAGATAAAATATATTGTTGAAGATGACAGATATACAATTCCTCTTGCGCTCACCTGTTTTAAAAAGTTGATCTTCAGAGATAAGATTTTTATCCTTCAGGGCGCTTCCGGTGTTGGCGGCACTGCGGCTATTTTTCCTCTTGTGGAAAAGGAGAAGGTTCCGCTACTTGGGGTAAGCACTGAGAAAAGGCTTTTCTTTCCACCGAAGAAATATATGTTCGGATTTATGGTCTGGTATGATGATCAGGCGCAGATAGTTCTTGAGTATATTATGAATGATCTCAAGATCAAGAATCCTAATATAGTCCTAATGTATCCGGATGTGCTTTCAGGGAAAGAGTCCAGAGAGGCGATGAGGGAATTAGTTAAGAAATATCCTATAAAAAAATATGATGAGATTATCTACCCGCTTTTCAGTGTTGATTTTACTACTGAAGCGCTTCGTCTAAAACGAATTAACCCTGATGTTGTTTATCTTCATGCGATAGTTGCAACTAGTGGTTTAATTGTAAAATTAGCGCGCTCTGCAGGTTTTAAAGCACCCATTATAATGAATCAGTATGCTGCGGCATCTCCTAAAACAGTAACAGTAGCAGGCAAAAAAGCCATAAATTTGTATGGTATCAATGCTTTTGGGACATGGGATGAGAATTCTCCAGGTATAAATAAATTAAAGAGTATTTCTATGAAGTATTACCAGAATTGCCCCTTTCGAAAATCGAAAGATACTAATTATGTTCAAGGCTGGCTTATCGGTTTGCTGCTTCATGAAGGTCTAAAAAATGCCGGAAGGAAACTTAATGAAGAATCTTTCCTTAAGGGCATGGAGGCTATTAGGAATTTTGATACACAAGGAATCTGTGGGGTGATAAGTTTTGGACCAAATGATCACAAGTCGATAGAAGAGCATCGGATACATAAGGCGGACTTGAATAAAATGGAATTTATTCCTATTACTAAATGGAGAAATCCCAACAATTAGCGTTCTATTTCTAGTCAAATGATATATATTTTTTATATTTCTCTTATCTTTTCAAGATATGCCGCAAAGCAGCATATCTTGTCTATAAATTAAAAGGGATTGATAATAAAAATATATATATCGATCATCTGCTTCTAACAGAAACGGTGTATCCTTTTGCTTTCAACTCATCAACAACATCTTCAACATTATCAGTATCTACGTGTACTACAACATCCTTCTTTTCTGATTCATCAGGAGCTATCATATGTATTGTTAATATCTTTAAGTTATGTTTATTTACACATGCAATAACTTCTTCTAATGCTTTGCCTTCGCCACCTTCTATAACCTCAATTCGGTTACCAGATTCTCCAATTCCAAGCACTTTATTAACTATCTTGTAGAAAAAGTCATTTGTTGTAATAATTCCGACGACCTTGCCATCTTCAAGGACAGGAAGTGAACCAACTTTATTATTCTGAGCATGAGCTAGTCCTTCTTCAACTGTCATGTCAGGAGTTGCACTTACAACTTGCTTATTCATAATACTAGATACACTTGTTTTTTCGAGAAGATACCCAATCTCCCAAACACTTAATGAAGTTGCCTTTGATGGAGATACACTTTCGAGACTATGCTCTGTAACCATGCCAACTAACTTACCTTTATCAACTACCGGTAATCTTTGGATTTTATGAGCCTTCATAATCCTTTTAGCATCAGCAAGTGATGTCTTGCTTGGGATAGTAACTACATTCATTGTCATTATATCTTTAAGATACATTATATTCCTCCATAATTATTTTTTTTAAAATAGAAAAAGTTAACTGAAATATCGATAAATTGCTTCAGCTACACAACAAGGTTTTTCTTGGTTTTCAATTTCAAAAGTCATAAGGATAGTAACTTGAAGTCCGCCTTTAATTTCCTCAATTTTATCGAGTTTTGCAGTCATACGTAATTTTTTTCCTACAGGAACTGGCGATGGGAAACGTACTTTATTTAGTCCATAATTGACTCCCATGCTTTTCTTTTTAATTTCCATAATTTCATTAAGGCATTTGGGAGCTAAACTAATTGTTAGATATCCGTGTGCTATTGGACCGCCATATGGAGATTCCTTTTTAGCACGCTCCGGATCAACATGAATCCATTGATGATCACCTGTTGCATCTGCAAATTTGTTTACCTGGTCCTGTGTGATTTCCATCCAATCGCTTACACCAATCTCTTGTCCAACCATGGATTTCATCTCTTCTAAATCTTCAATAATTCTTTTTGCCATTGAGACCTCCCTCAGTTCCATTCAAAAAAAAATATTTTACTTTCTATTAAAAATATACTGAAAAAATCTATATTGTCAATCAAAAAAAATGACAGAATTATAAAATATGAAATACTAAAAGGAAGTATTTGGTTGTAGGTTTTGTATATATGAGTCAATAGTTTAAAGAAAAAGATATTAACTAATTCAGGTTTTAAAAGATAAAAAGGTAGTAGAGTATACCAATAAAGGATAGAATCACACTTAGGATTAGAGATTTATTATATCTATCTGTTTTTCGTTGATGTCTTGTTGTATTTATATATAATCCAATAAGACCGATTATTAAAAGAATAAACATTAAATAAAAAGAGTATTCTAGTAAAGACGTGTCCCAAGTATTGCTAACTGAGATACCATATTGTCTGTCAAAAAATCCCTCAACTGCTGGTTTTGCGATTGAAATCAATATAAAAATTGTAAATATAAAAATCCATGAAACAAGCGCCAGATAATTTATTGTTTTAATCAGAGCATCAGGGCCCTTTCGTCTGTTCCTAATTTTTTTTGTTGTCATGTTTATACCTTAATTGTATAAATTATTTCTCATTAAAAAATCTCTCATTATAACATCGGGGATTAGATATTTAATTTTTAACAATAATTTGTTAAAATTCAACACTTTTTATTCTTATAAATCTGTATTTTTCTCCTTCCCCAGGTATTTAATGAATTTTATTTTCTCAAATTGAAATGGTATAAATAAAAATTTTAATATTTAAATATTACATTATTATGGTATTATACAATATCTAACATTTACGTGGAGTAGTATAATGATATATTGTTATTGTGAGGATTAATAAAGAGATATTCATAAATATAGCACCAATTATTCCGATTAAGGGAATTATGAATATTGCTGTTAAAAGAGAACCTGCAATTGCTCCAAAATGATCCATCGAATCTAAAAGTGATGCAGCATTAAAAAAGTTATCTTTTGAAAGAGAAATGAAAAGTATAGGAAATACAGTTCCGCATAACAGAGAAAATAGAAAAAGTATCACCCAGAATAGAGGTTCAATCCTTATCTCTATGAATAAAAAAATTGAACAAAAGATTATAATGAGCATTAAAAATATGCTATATATAGAAACTCTCCTAATAACTCTATTAACAAGATAGCTACCAGCGGCAAGGCCAAGCATGAAAAGAGCATTTATAAGAGATATTCTGTAGTAGATAACACCATAGAAATTTTGATATAATATTATCATAAGAATAACAGTTGAAATGCTCATAAAGCCAGTTGAGAATATTATTATACCTCTATATAAATATCTGTTCCCAAGTCTTCTTCTAATATCTACAAACGATAATATCATAAAAATAATTGTAAGGGCAAGTAAAAAATAGTGTTTTATAAGCAGGTTGTAAATTTCGGACTTCTCTTGCATAGCTGAAAGGATAGTTCTGTCCCAGTATGCTCTTGGCTTAAAGTCTAGATTCTCATCAACTTTATCAATAGTATTTCCAATTTGATTTTGAAAATATTGAAGCTGAGTTTTTTCAAATAACATCATAAGCTCTTCCGGATTGAAATTTGAAAGTAATTCGGGTTCAATTTCCTTATTATCTTGAATTGAGTATATCTTTTTATATCTCTCAATAAGATCATTATAATTTTTTGGAATAATATTCTTTGTAATACCTCCAATAAGATAGATCTTTTCTCCTGATGTATGAAGATGAAAGGGGAATTGTCTTATAAAACTCTTATAAATTGAAGCAATGTATCTTTTTAATTCAAAGACCATATAGTTTGAAAAACCATGAATAGCTGTTATAAATATACCGTTATGCTCAAGGTGTTCCCTGCAAATAGAATAGAAATCTGTAGTATAGAATCTGTTTAGCATAGCATTCTCTGGTGGTGGAGAAAGGCATATTATCATATCAAATTTATCTTTTGAGGTGCTGAGATAATGCCTAATATCCCGATTTATTACCTTAAGCTTATGCTCTACCCCCTCTCTTTTGTAGAGTCTGTCAATATATTTTAATTCCATCTCCCAGAGATATGGATCTATTTCAAGATAGAATAATTGTGAAATATCAGTTTTTAATAAATTATGAATTAATGAGCCTGAGCCACTGCCTGCAATCATAATTTTATCGCTCTTTTTATTTCTTAGGCTTTGTATAAGATGAAAGATCTCTCTTGTTTGATATTGATCAGGCAGAGAATGAAAGTATATCCCATTCCCATAGGTACTAAACATTTCCTTATTCGATTCAATGAAAATTGTCTGATATCTGGTCCTTTTATAATGTATCAATTCCCCGGAATGAGTATTATTCCATACATATTGGAAAATTTTTTTTTCTATCTTTTCAGAAAGTAATAAAAAAAAAATAGGAATAATCATGATAATTAGATATGCTTTGTTATTTAATCTTTTAATTAGAAAAAGGTTGGATATTATGAATAAAACAGAAGTGATAGCTAATGGGTTAAGGAAATCTATAATTAGTAATGAAAATATTATTCCTCCCCCAAAAGATCCAACTGATTCAATGAAGTAGATATTACCTCCAGAGGATTCCCTATCTTCTTCTGCAGCAATTGCAACAATAGGCGGGAATGAAAAACCAAAAATAAAACTTATTGGAATATTTAATATGATAGAAAATAATAATTCAGTAGTAATAGAATAAAATGTTCCAACTGTCCTTAAAATGATAACTGGTAGAAAATATACAATAAGTAACAATAAAACAAATATTATTGGTAATAATATAAAAGATATAGTTACTCGTTTCTCCAGAACTTTTTTTTCTGCATTACTACTAAATCTTGCTCCTAAGAATATACCAAGAAACCATGCTGAAAATAGAATTCCTATAATAAATTCATTCCCCCTGAATATTGAAAGGATCTCTCTTATCAACAGAACCTGGTAGATAGCAGATGAAAAACCAAGAAAGAATATTATGATATATAAATCTTTTCGATTCAATGTAATATTTTTCAACATAATAATTTCTTTTGGTAAAGGTTGTAAAAGTAAGGATTTTCTAAAAATATCACAAAAAATGCAAGATAGAATTAGGCGTTAATTTCAGAGTTCAGCTTTATCAACGTGATTTCTGATGGAACACCTATACGCAGAGGGGGACCCCAATATCCCGTACCGCGGTTTACGTATACCCATGTATTTTTATATTTATGTAGCCCTGTAATAAATGGCTGCTGTAACCTCACAAGGTAATTCCATGGGAAGAACTGTCCGCCATGAGTATGTCCAGAAATTTGCAGATCAAATCCTGCTGACGCTGCATTAAATATACTGCGGGGCTGATGTGCTAAAAGTATTTTTATATCGCATTTATTTGGTGACCCTAAAATTGCAGCTTGTGGATCAGAATTATGGTTTTCACTAAACCTGCTGCCACTATAGTCGGTCACACCAGCAAGAAGGATGTGGCTTTTTCTGTGTTTGATTATAGCATGTTCATTATTTAGAATTGTAAATCCAAGTTCTTTAAACTTAAGCAACCAGCTTTCTACTCCGGAATAATATTCATGATTGCCTGTAACAAAATATGTGCCATAAGATGACGATAATTCTGATAGAGGAGATACATCATTTTTTAGGTGAGCGACTGATCTGTCTACAATATCTCCAGTGATAACAATTATATCAGGAGATAGAGAATTTACTTGATCTACGACCCTTTGAACAAAATTACGTTTAATAGTAATTCCAATATGTAAATCTGAAATTTGAACTATTCGTAAGTTATTGAAATCTTTTGTTAAACCCGGAAATGGGATCAAAACCTCTTCAATTGTTGCGCTTTTACGAGATTCAATAAAACCATATCCTGAAAGCACTCCTGAAACACCAAGTAGAGCTATATTACAAGATTTTTCTAGAAAACGTCGTCTGTCAATATTTAATGAATTATCAACTTTAGGTTTACGTTTGGAAAAAAATATACTCTTAGCTTTTTTGAAAAATTTTTTTGCAGTGTTGAGAAATAACCAGATAGAATCACGAAATAGTAGTAATAAGAGTAAGAGGATTATAAATCCTAAACTAATATATGTAATCATTGATATTACATCGTTGTGAAATTCCTGGAAACCGAAAATTCTCTGGAGGATACTGATTATTGGAAGAAGATAAAAAAATATAATAGCGGACCATGAAATAATATTCCACTTCTTTGTTAAATCAGCAGGGATAATAACTCGTAATCCAACATATAAGTATATAGATGTAAAGATAATAAGTACAATAATTATAAATAACATAGCGCTTTTTATTTATCAAGAGGATCATATACAAAGGATTGAAAATATAAAACTATGGAAAACACAGGTCAAAAGATCTTAGGAGTCAACTATTTTGTTTTCAAATCGATTTTTCAGGTCATCCTTTGAGCTTTTGCTTCTAATGATATTATATTGCTGTATAAAATATCAACATTTTTAATTAAAGTCAATAATATAAATATCAAAAATACAAATCATATCGATATACTGCATCTGCAAAGAACTTCGAATCCATGAATCCTTTTGCATTGATGGAGCACACTATGTATAAACAGAATAATCAAAGCAATTCTGCAAGCTTATCTACTAAGTCTTCAAAATAGTGAATAGCATTTATTATCGGTTCAGGTTTTCTCATATCAACACCTGCGTCCAAGAGTTCATCAAGGGGATACTTGCATCCTCCAAGCTTCAGGAAATTTAAATATTTATCCCTGGATGTATCTCCTTCCTCAAGTACCTTCTTAACAAGGGCTATTGCTGCAGATATGCCTGTTGCATATTTATAAACGTAGAAAGGAGAATAAAAATGAGGAATACGAAGGCACTCTAATACAAGGGGAGCATCTATCACAATTGAATCACCGAAATAGGTCTTTAGAAGATCATTATAGATATCTGTGAATGTATCCAATGTCAGTGGATTGTTATTCTCAATTAAATTATGAGATTTCTTTTCAAAATCAGCAAACATAGTCTGCCGGAAAAGCGTTCCTCTTATATTGTCTATTTCTCTTGTAAAAATATAGGCTTTCATCTTCTCATCGTCTTTATAGTAATTCAGAAGATACCTGCTTAAAAGCGTCTCGTTAAAGGTTGATGCAACCTCGGCAACAAATATTGTATAACCGTAATAATGATAAGGTTGATTCTTGCATGAGTAGTATGTATGCATTGAGTGACCCGCTTCGTGAATCAATGTATATAAACTGTTTATGTTGTCATCACTGTAATTCATAAGGATATACGGCGGCGAGTCGTAGGAACCGGAAGAGTATGCTCCGCTTCTCTTACCACGATTTTCATATCTGTCAACCCATCCACCTAATAAACCCTTTTTTAATATTTTACAATATTCATCTCCAAGAGGTTTTAGGGATTTTATGCAGGTGTCAACAGCCTCTTCATAGGGCATGTGGAATTTTATATCACTAAGCAACGGCACGTATGTATCATAAAAATGAAGCTCATCAACTCCGAGAACCCTCTTTCTTAGGCTTAGATATTTAAAGAGAGAGGGAAGATTCTCCTTCACTGTATTGAGTAGATTGTCGTATACTTCTTGCGGCATTTTATCAGAGAATAACGAGGCCATTTGACAGCTTTCAAATTTCCTCAACCTTGAATATATAAAATCTTTCTTTGTTGAATATGATAAGGCAGTAGCTATGCTGTATTTATGATCTTCATAAGATTTATAATATTGAAAAAAAGCTTTCTTCCGTATTTCTCTTTCTGAGCTCTGAAGAAATGAGCTAAAATTACCATGACTCAGTTCTACAATATTGCCGTCTTCATCTTCTAATTCTCCAAATCTCAGATCAGCATTGTCAAGCTGACTAAAAAACTGGGAAGGAGCATGTGCAATTTCACCTGTGATTGCAAGCGCTTCCTCTACCTCCTTGCTTAGTGTATGAGGTTTGAAGCGAAGTATTTTTTCCATCATAAATTTATATTTTGCTAGTCCTTCATCATTAAGAAATTCATTTAATTTTTCGTCATCAATTGATTGAATCTCAGGAGTCATATAGCTAGTCAGTTCAGATATTTTCGAATTCAAAGTAATTGCTCTTTGATATAGCTCTTGGTAGGTTTGATTAGTCTTATCCTCATCACTCCTTAAATGGGCATATGAATAAAGCGACTCAAGTTTTCGTGATATCTCAAGATCAAATTCAATAGCCTCTTTCAGAACTTCAGCGGATTCAGATAATCGACCTTTGAAATCATTAAATTTCTCAATCTGTTTTTCAATTTCGCTGAACAGTTTCTCCCAATCTTCGTCACATGTAAAAAGCGGAGTAAGGTCCCATTTATAGCTTTCGTCAATCTCGGATCTTTTTGGAATAGATCTCTTTTCATCTTTCATTCTTATCTCCTTATTAATAAAACAGATGTTTTTCTATTGAGTTATTAGTTTTATCCTGAAAATAATAAAGTAATTTGCATAAATCAATATGAGTTGAAAATAGCAATCGTGAATTCTCCTCGCTCTTTAAAATTATCTATATCGTTGTAGATTTCTTCTATTGTTCCAGTAATATATTCTTCATAGATTTTAGTCATCTCTCTGCCAATGACAATTTCGCATTTAGGGAATATTTCATACACATCTTTAAGGAGTTTTTTAATTCTATGCGGCGATTCATAAATGACTATTACACCACAATAATCTTTAAGCTTTTCAAGCTCTTTTTTTCTCTTGCCATCCTTCCTGCTCAGAAATCCTAAGAATATAATATTTTTTCCTGGGAAACCTGATACAGAAATAATATTACTAAGCGCAGAAGGACCAGGAAGTGGCACTATAGGAATATTTATCTTACGCGCTTCTCTGATCAGCGAGCTACCAGGATCAGAGAGACCAGGTGTTCCTGAGTCTGTAATGTAACCTACTGTATATCCATCATTTAGCAGCTTAATTGCAGATTCAATTTTTATATTAGAGGAGTGACTATGAAGCGAGTACGTCTTTGATTTTATTTCGTAGTTATTTAGCAGTTTTCTTGTCTGCCTTGTGTCCTCGCAAAAAAGATGCTCAATTTCTTCTTTCAATATTCTTACTGCTCTATACGAAATATCCTCAAGATTCCCAATTGGTGATGCTATGACATAAAGAATGCCGGGATTCTTGCTGTTTCTACCTGTTTTCATATAATAAACATATAAGGATGATGTATTTATAAGTTTGTTTGCAGAAAATATATATATATTAAATAAAGATTGTCAATCTATTTTATTCTTGTGTCATTTTATAAATAGCTGTATCCATTGGTTAAACTATAACAGATTCTGACCTAGTAGAGGCGAAAGGCCCTTCGCCCCTACATCGATTATAGGCTTTTCATTTGAATCCTTAAATCCTTGAAATCTTTTAAGTCGAAGATACATATCTAGTTGCATAATTAAAAAAAAGAGCATGACATTTGACCTAATTTAGTATATTCATTAAATTGTAATTGAATATTGCTTACAAATGATAATAAATCAGTACATAAAAAATTAAGTTATCTTCATTTTTATGATCCAAAATAATTAAGAATATTTAAATTTCAGGGGGGATTTTATGAGAAATTTTATATTAAAAACAGTTGTAATGCTGATTTTTTTCATAATAATATCAACTATTGTTACTTGTAAAGATAATAAGCTCAGTACAACACAGATAATTGGCGAGTGGACAACTGAAAGTGGAGCTGATTGGGAGTTTATGAATATTGATGAAGAGAATAATTTTTTTACTTACTTAAATAACAGACCCTATTCTGTAGGTAAATGGAAACTTGATAATAATACCTTAGTCATTATAGATGGAGGCGAGCAGACTGTTAAATATACGGTTAAAATTACTTCTGATTTAAAAATGGTATTCACTCTTAAAAATGGAGAGCTTTTTGTTTTTAAGCCCTATAAGGAAAAGGGGTTAGATGAATTACTGCTTAATGCCCGTGCTTACTTTCACGGCATAGTTAAGTATACAGGTTTAGAAAGTACAGAAATTATTAAAGAGGAAGGTGATTGGAATACAGAAAGAGGCATGTTAAAGCTTAGGGGTTATAGTACTTTTTTATCCAGTAATGAGAAAATGAATTTTGAAATAATTAATCAGAAAAATAAAGAAATATGTGAATATTTAAAGGGGCTTGGATTTAAAGACGATGTTTATAATACCTCTGAGATTATTAGCGGTTTAATATCAGCATCATATTATTTTAAAATTAAAATTAAAGGGCAGGAAGGCATAACGATTTGGTGCGGCAGCAAGTAATTAGAAATCTTAAATATTTAATTTATATAATATTTTTTATTCTATTTTCCGGGTGTGCGTTATTTGAAAAAGTGCCTAACGTTAATTTGGGAACATCTCGTGGTGTACTTGTAAACAGTTCGATTTTTTTTGCAGTCCGTTATCACATATTTTATGCTCCAAAGGGTATAGCCCGGTTTCCTGACGGGGGGCGTGTACAGGATGCCCTGAAAAAATATTATTTTTATAGGTATATGCCGGAAGATAAGGTATATGAAAATATAGCTGAATTTTCTCTTTCAGAAGGTCAGCGTTTCTTATCTTTTAAGCATAGTAGAATTTATATCAAAAAAAATATACTATATTTTAAGTATAGCTATTATGATAAACTTATTAAAAAGGAAGGTATGGTTGCATTTGATTTAAACCGAAAATTATTTATAAAAATCCTACCGCCGATTATTTTCCCTAAACAGTTAAGGAAAGTATCTATTACTGAAACAGCAAAATATTTCAAAAGAATATTTAATTACAGTGAAGTTGGACTGCCAGATCCTATTGCATACATTAGAACTTCCAAGAGTGACCGTAAACTTGTTAATGTTCTACAAATGGGAGATGGAAACCGTAATCTACGGTTTGCAATCATTGGCAGATTTTTAAAAGAAAAAAAATATGATTTAATAAGCAAGGTGCTTGAGGATTATACTTCCAGCGCTTCACTTTCGGAAAAATATTTTCGTGAGGAAGAAAAGAAGATTATAATAGAAACACTGCAAAGATATTCTAAATAAAAAAGGCGAAAATAAAGGGGCTTTCATCTTTTCTCGAAAACCCAATATATATTATTCTAACCCAGAAATGCTGTAATGTATTTACAGAAATGATTCCTTTTACGATTTACTGAAATTGGATATATAATCCTTAAATATTGTTCATCAACGAATAATGTAAATTCCTAATGAACACTTCGGTTGACAAATCAGGTTATGCTTGATAAAAAAATGATAAAACAGTATCTTATGATTAAATATTATATCTTTATAATGAAGAATTATCATTAACGGATATCCTTATTGATGATGGAATAGTAGAAATCATAGAATATCATCCTGTTTGGTTCGATCTGGAATACGTTTAATTTGGGGGCATAGATTTTCGTGAAGGCTATGGCCCGCCTGATCCGGAGTGTCGTCTATTGGAAGAGTGCTATATGGTGCAAATCCGGCAGCAACTATCAGGGCAAGTGGAGTATATGAGCAGGAAAAACCGATAAATTTTTTTCCATAAGAAACTATATCTCCTGGTTATTTGCCAGAACATTTCGAAGTACTTCTTTAGCGCTTTTAAGTGAATCTTCAGAAATATTTCTGAATATATTTGTCAGGGTTTCATCCACAACCTTCATAACCGATTCTCTTACGCTATGTCCATTTTCAGTTAGGGATATATGCTGCGCCCTTCGATCTCCTGGAAAGGCTTGTCGAATGATTAACCCATCACGCTCCATTCGGTCTATAAGTCCAGTCATGGAAGATGGTTCAAGGTTAACCATTCTGGCAAGTTCATTTATTTTTAGTTCAGCGTTTTTTGAAATTTTGTTAGTTGTTTTTTTAGAATCTTCATGACGCCAAAGACTCATTAAAACACCAAGATAAGCAGGTTTGACCTGGTCAATATTTGCAGAAGTAAATCCCTTCTTAAGGACTGATGTTATTAAGAGCGATGTCCTTGTTATTAAATAATAAGGACAATCGACTGGGTCAATTATTTCCATCATTCCTTCTTTTAGTAGTTTTTCAAGATCCTTTCAGCCTTTAGTTGCGGTCCCCTGCTGAATCCTCCAAATTCAATAAGGTTAACTTTACTCTTCACTCCTGTGCTTCTGTTCAGCTCCTCTGTTAACCTATTTGTCAAGTCACTCGTAATCTCAACACCAGAGGCACATTCCGCTTTTACTTCAAGAAGGTCCTGAACATTCGGTTTATTCAGAATGATCTGATATTCACCGGACAATTTAGGTATACTCTGGATTACCTCTTCAACATCAACAGGGAAGATCCGTGCTTCACCAATTTTTACCATATGCGCAATGCGACCCTTAATTCGTGAAATTCTTTGAAAGGTCCTGCCGCAGGGACACTGTTCATAAGGAAATCGAAACGCGACATCTCCAGTTCGGTAGCGAATAAGCGGCATTGCATCACGCCAGAGGGGAGTAAGTACTATTTCTCCTGGAACACCGTCAGGGAGTGGTTTTAATGTATCAGGATCAATTATCTCGAAAATATACAAGTCATCCCATGTATGCATACCATTCTGTTCAAGACATTCACCTGCAGGATGTCCAACCTCAACCATCCCGTAGAGATCGTAGAATTTCATATTCATATCGTCTTCCATCCTTTTCCTATAGCTCTGCGACCACGACTCTCCAGCAAGTACACCACGACGCATTCCGATCTTTCTTAGGTCAATCCCTATCTCATCTGCCCTTTTTAATAACATAAGAAAATAACCAGGCGCAGATAGCATAAAGGTTGTTCCTGCTCTAGCCATCAGCCTGATGAGATTATCCATTACCATAGTTGTATGAGTATATGCTACTACACGAGCCCCGGGAAAGGAGAAACCTTCACCTATTGTTGGAAACGGAAATGTCTGGTCAACTACATCTCCCTTTTCCAGACCGTACATTGCAGAAAAACGGGCAAATATTAGTTTCCAATTTTCAATATCACTTTGGTTTATATATATAAGTTTTGGCTGTCCTGTAGTTCCGCTTGAGCTTAATACCATTTTAATATCATCAAGCGGTACACTTAATAATTCTTCAGCGGAAATATCCTGAGTATATTCTGTCATTGGGAATTTATCATAATCATCTAGGGATTGGATATCCTCTGGTTTTACTCCAACTTCATCAAATCTTTTTTTGTAGTAAACTGATTTTTCATATACTTTTTTTGTTAAGTCCTGAATCTTTTTAAGCTGGATCTCCCTTAGTTTCTCTAATGGCGCTGTTTCAATTTCTGGAATCCAATACTTTCTTCCGTCATTCATAAGCTCATCCTCCTTGTTATAATATTAGAAATAAATAATTTGTATTAAACTTAAATCAGTTGCATCCTGATAAGTAATATGGACATTAAGCATGATTCAAATAAATATAGTTTCAACTTTTTATGCTTTCTGTACAAATATTACTTATACGTAATATTTGTGTCAATAAAAAAAATAAATTTTTATAAATTTAGTTTTTACATATCATAATTGTTGCAATTGATTATTCGGTACTTTATAATTATATGATTATTTTGTTGTTACGCAATAACTGTATTCATAAAAAAAAGTTATTGATAGATAATGATCGATTCATATTATGTATCATTATTTTGAAAGTATTCACTCAATTTTTCTTAAGACATTGATGCTTTTCTATTTTATTTGGAAATATCAGGTTATGAAAGTTGAGAATTATTCTAAGAAAAGGAGATTAAATAATTATGAGTAAACCAAAATTTTCCGGTAAGGATCTTATATCGCAGCTAAAGACGTGTCCGGAATTAGCTTATGACTTCACTCCTGAACAGGTTTTAGAAGAGATAAATCGTTTCCTCCCTTTTATTGGATACGAATTGAATGATTTGACCGGTCTAGATGAAAAAGAAAGACCTGATTTTTGGGGAAAAAGAGAAGATTCAGGTAAAACCTTCGAGATTGCAGGCGTAGTAAGACAGGATATGAGCAAAGCTGGAGATGGAGTAATCAAATTAGATTCTATTAAGAAAAGATTAGGAGATTCCTTGGAATATGTAATCGTTGTACCTCCTGTTAATGAGTTTCATTTAATTGAATTCCTGTGCCGGGATGACAACAAATGGTATAAAAAAGTTCAGGAAGGGGGTTATATGATTTGGTTATGCAATCCCTCTGAAAAAGGGATATGGTGTCCCTTTGGAGCGCCTAAAGATAAAAAAATCTTTGAATTTCTTAAATTCAAAGAGATGACTAACGCATATTTCAATCTGCCGAAGCGTAATGAAGATATTCAATCGAGGCACGGTACTTGGAAAGGAGAAATTGATCTTTAAATAATATCATTTGCTGAACTTATGCTTATCCTGTGATTTTTATTTCAAAACACAAAGGCAATGAGGATAAATATATATGAGATAAAATGAAAGGGTAAGACTGTTCCATGTATATTAAAGTAAATTAATGAGGAAGTGTTAATATTTATAACTAACATTCACATAGGAAGCTATATATATTATAAGAAATCTGACGGCATTTCAAGGTTCATTCTGGATTTTATTATTTTAATAAACTTTAGCACTTTTGGTGAATCAGGTTTGATCTTTAATGCCTTTTCGCAGTCTGACAATGCGCTTGGATAGTCATTCAGATGTAAGTATACTTGAGCTCGATTATAATATGGATAGAATTTATAGGGCTCAAGTTCTATACACCTGTTAAGATCATTGAGTGAAAACTGATAATTATGAAGAAAACGCTGTATTAGTCCTCTATAGTAAAGTGCTTTATAATTATCTTTATCCAAAGCAAGTGCATTTGTAAAATCTTTAATTGAATAGTTATAATTTGCTTCTGCAAAGTTTGCTATACCTCGGTGTATATGAACTATAATCTGGATATTTTTAGGAGTATTATAGGTTAATATCTTTGTATAGATTTCTATTGCTTTTGAAAAATGATTATTATTGTGAGCATCTAGAGCTTCCAAAAGAAGATCATTTATTTTATATCTGACATTATTATATTGGACAGGTTTATTGTTATCAGAACTCGTATCTTCCTTTTTTACTACATTCATTTGAACATCCTGTTCAATTATGTCCTGTTCCAAATACTGGATATCATTAGTCTCCACTTGTTTAATAAATGTATTCCTTCGTTTATTTAACTCTGACTGTATTTTTTTTTGATAATCTCTGATTTCCTGAAATAATATATCTGAGAGAGTAAGATTAGCATTTAAGGCTGCAAGTTTTCGCTTTACAGTTTCATCATAAGGGCTATATTCAGCTTTATAAACAAGTTCATGCTCTATCTCTGACCATGCATCTTGTAGCGTTGTGCAGATTTGGATCTCGCAGATTAAGTCTTTGTTCACTTGATGATTTGAAAGAATATCGTTTGGTACAGCTATTAGATGATGAGTTGATACATAACCAAATTCCTTAAAAGAATGTTCCATACCCTTATGATCAGATTCGATAATATCGTAATTTGCATCGATTAATTCTTCGATTGTTTTTATATTTTCCAGAAATGGACAGATTATCCGTATGCCTAATATATCTGTAATATCATTTGCAATATTTATATCATTGAATTTTGTTAATCTTTTGAGTAGTTTATTATAATAACTGTCAAAAGATTTCACTCTGCCCTTAATTGTTGGATGCATAAAACCTTTTATTACTTCAATCAACCTTTGTTGAATATCATAAAGTATATCCTCGTATTGGTGACGTTTTAATTCATATTTTTTTTCTAATTCTCTTCGATCCGGTATTGAATGTTTAGATGATGACATAAAAACCTTTTATAATAAAATATAATTATCTTGAAAATGCTTAATTGGTTGTTATGATTAGATTCATTATAATTAGTTACAGAGAATAAAGTCAATAAACAAAGAAGAAATACTTCTAAATTTACATTCCCAAATAAAATGATCTTGATATATACAAATTTTTTCTTGTTTTTTTATTTAAATATATTATTGTATTTAATGAGTAATATTAGTAATCCTATTGATAATATTTGTAAATTGTAATAATTATGCTTTTGAATAATATAAGAATGATCAAAATCTGTTGGGAGATTCACCAATCAGATGCAACCATTCCTATGAATTAAGGAATTCACTTACGTTAATTTATGAGAATCCTGCATCTATATGGCTTACCTTTGTGCATACAAGGGAATGACATCGGAATCACTACTATTTCTATTTTCTTATAGATTTTGGCCGCACTCGAACAATATAGGTATAGCAAATAGTTATGAAATCAAGCTTTAGTATAATCTATCCGGCAATTATTTTAATATCTTTACTTGGATTTAATGATAATTCCTTTAGCTGGAGTCTTATTGATATATTCGATAATCGATCAGTCAGAGATAATAAGATTGAAAAGAATTCTGAAACTTCCACTAGAACAGATTACACCTTCTTTATCCCGCCATTAAGTAATAAAACATTGTTTGAGGCTATTAACGACCTTTCTATCTGCAGAAGGGATGATGTTCGAAAATTTATATATCAGTACATGACAAAGGGAAGAAGATTCCTCATTGGAGCAATTAGAAGGTCAATATTATATCATGATATAATAGCTAAAATTTTCAATAATAATAAGAATATTCCAAAGGATATTTCATTACTACCGCTTCTTGAGAGCGGATTTAATCCTTATGCTGTATCCAGAAGTAATGCTGTTGGATTATGGCAGTTCTTACGAATGACTTCAACCTTATTGGGTCTTAAAACTGATATATGGGTTGATGAAAGAAGAGATATTGAGAAATCTACAATAGCTGCCATCAGGCATCTTAAAAATTTATATAAAAATTTTAAGTCCTGGGAACTGGCTCTTGCTGCATATAATGGAGGAGCAGGTCATGTAAAAAGAGCAATGCAAAGATCTAGGGCAGGGGATTTGTGGGAATTAATAAAAAGTGGAGTCCTAAAAAAAGAAACAGAGGAATATGTCCCACGAATGGCAGCCCTTCTTGTAATATATAAAAATCAGCAGCTCTTCAATATTAAGGATGAAATATTTCCTTCTTCTATTGCGGAAACTGAGAATATTGTTTTAAAATATCCAGTCAATATAAATGATGTTTTAAGATTATCTGGTGTTCCCATTTCAACTATAAAGAGATACAATCCTGAATTAAAGAGAAATAGGACTCCTCCATATTATTTAAACTATTCAATTAGACTACCAGTTGATGCAAAGGAAAGATTAAAGAGTAACAGGAAAAAGCTTTATAAATTTAAATTCAGTAGAGTAAAAAGACACACTGTTAAAAAGGGTGAATGTATCATAAAAATTGCAAGACGATATAAAACCAAAGCGAAGATGATTATAATTCTCAATGATATAAAAAAACCCAGTTTAATAAGACCTGGGCAAAGACTCTACATACCTATCTGAAGTACTTCCTTCATAAATTATATATATTCTAAAGTATTGTGCATTTACGAATATTAGTTAACCTCGAGGAATAATATGTACTTTAACCAACAAATTGAAGAAAGCGGAATTCCTGATATCAGAAATTTACTTTTACCTCTACAGAATAAGATAGGCGCAACTCAAAAGGTAAAGAGTCTAATTGAAGAATTAAGCCATCCGAATATTGACTGGAAATATGTGACTAATGGTATTAGATCTTACCTTTTTGATTATATTTATGATATAACGCCGTATTCAGATAGTGTATTGCCAATTATATTTTATTATTTGAAAGAGGCAACACTTCGTAAAAAGGAGTCTGCATATCGTGCCAGCGACACCTTTTTTGATAGATTTATGTTTATTATAAAGGATATAATGGATGGTAATGAAAAATTTTTAGAGATAAAATCTCATTTTGATTTATTTGCATATGATTATATCCATTTAATGATAGATCATAGTAAGGAAGGCTTTTATTTTGCGCATATAAATAAACGAATCCTGTTATTTGGAGATTTTCTTATCAAAGCAAATTTTTTACATAATGATCTTTTAGATAAAATCTGTCAATTTCTTCTTCTTCAGTATAAAATTTATATTAAGATATCGATTTTAACAAACGATCAGGAGATAGAAGAGCTAGAGCCTTTTATTAATAGAAAAGGAATAGGTAAAGATATTATTGATCTTTTATTATCTGTTTCTGGTAATTCATATAATGATAAATTAAAAAATATTGAAAATAAATGTAAATACAATCCATGTGAAATTATTACTAATGAAAATGAGTTATTAGATTTTTCACATAACTCTACAATTTGGGTAAAAATATGCCTTCTTACTAAGAAGTATATAGAAGAAGGTCTTATCAAGGAAGATGATGTCATCCTAAATATACTTGCTTATCTTATAAAAAAATCTAACGAAGGCAATGATAAAGACCTGCAGCTATTCATGTCTCGAACCTTATCCTCAGTTTGCTCAGTGCTTGTGAAGAATGATAAAACTGATCTATTAAAGAATGTCATAAATCTTATAATGCCATCTCTTTTAACTGAAATTGAAAGGGGAGGTAATTATTTTTCAGCATTTTCAACAATATATAATATTGGCGAGACAGTAATTAAATCAGAAAATATATTTATAATTGATCATTTTGAGGATATTTTAGTCAAATCAAAATTTAGTTTTCCTGAATTTACCGGGATTGCCACAGATTGGTCAGTTATTGTTAACTCAAGTCATTTGGAAAATATTCGAACCTGGATAAAACTAATAGCGCTTAATCCTTCCCTAATGAAGAAGTTATCTGCAAGCCTTATTGTAAACCTAAAACTCGGCGGTGTTTTCCTAAGAGATACAGATGTTTTTCAGAGAGATATATCAAAATTACTAGATAGCGATTATGAGGATGTGTTTTACCTAATAATTTCGCTTGCGGCTGTTTTTCCTGCATTTTATCATGACATCGGCGCAACTGGAAATATAAGAGCCTTTACAGAAAAAATTGATACAAATCATCAGATGAATGATCCTATTCATTTCATCAGAAAACAGGTGCACGTAGAGTCTAGCAGTCGAACTGTGTCTTTAATACAAAAAACCATGGAATTTTGGATGACCGGAGATAAAACTACCCTTATAAATATGGTCCCAAGTGAGGTTTATGATAATCTTGATAACTTTTATAGATTAATCAACCTGGATACAGAGAATGCCCCTAAGATGATTTATAAGGAAGCTCAAGGATATTTCTCAGAATTTTCCGATGAAAGGTTTTGGGATTTCTTAAATTCAGTGGATCATAAAGAATTTTTAGATTTTGTTGAAAACAATGAATTTCATGGTGTAAATGAAAGTGAAAAGAAGGATTCAATAATCTTTTTTACTGAATATTTTAATACTAAGATACCGGCAGAGATGACCAAAATGCTTCATCATATTCAAAATCTTTTTGGTATCGATACATCAAAAACAAAGATATGGCAATTCCTATACGAAATTTCAGATGATGATTTTAGAGAGATGTTCGAAAATGTCAGCAAACGTGATTTTTCAAGAATAAATATAGAAAAGTTTATCATTTTTCTACATGTTTATAGAATGCTCTTTGATAAATATAATTTTTCCGAAGTAAGAGCGATTGAAAAATTAGAGCAGTATAAAAAAGAAAATCTCTTCCAGCCTAAAGATGATTTTTTTGACAAACTTAAAGGAGATAATCTTTTTGAAGCTTTAGAACATTTATTGGAATTGCAGTATTCACTCAAGAAAAATATTCTTCTCTCTAAGGAAATCTATGAACCTCTTGATACTATAGTATTCAAAAGACATATAGCCTTTGGTATTCCCTCAATGTTTGGCTCATATAAGGAAAAAAAGTTCGATACTCTAAAGGTTTTTTTTCATATGAATTTAATAAGAGTTAGGTTATTTGAAACAATTATCGAGAAATTGGATATCGTACCAAATATACCGATTAACTTTAAAGAAATTAAACATATATTAAAGATGTTTTTTAGAACTTTTTTTATTGATGGCCTTTCAAATCAGGACATGGTGTATCTTAACAATCTTTTAGATACACCAAACATGACGGTATCCCAGTTTAGGGATATTGTTACACATATGCTGACTGTCCATGGTGAGATAGCTGACCGTTTTAATGAGACATATAAATATGTCTGCAAAGAGGCTGTACTAAATATTGGAACTGACAAAATTTCTGAGTTGTTTTTATTCAAAGAATGTTTACCAGATGTTGAAACTGTTGAGAGTATTGAAATTATTGTAGATCGATTTTTAAGGAACCAGATTATGCAGTCACCACTTTTACAGCTCTTTGATAATCTACTGATTAAATTAAGAGATAATTTAATAAATGAAATTGGAAATGGGAATGATATTGTTTGTTATAATAAGACCGATAATGCTAAAAGTAAGGGAGGTATTTTATACGAAATAAAGAGAAGCTCTATGAGATTAGATGAAGGGATGACCTATGCTCCAATATGGGAGATCGGCAGCAAAGCTCATGGTCTATTTGTCGTTGAAAATACTGATGGAATAAAAACACCCGAAGGAATTGTTTTAACATCTGATCTTATTAAAAGAATAAGGATTAGGGATTTAAATAATCCTAGATTTATCAGCAAATTTGTCTATCAACTTAAAAGGCTTATCGATGAATTTACGAACAATAGATTTGCTAAACCAGAAGACCCGATGCTTCTTTCAGTTAGAAGCGGGGCTGTTTTTTCAATGCCAGGCGTGATGGATACTATAACGAATGTTGGTATTACAAAGAAGGTTCTTGATCATTATTCTCAAAAAGATTCGTGGTTCGCTTATGATTGCTATAGAAGACTTATTCAGGATCTGGCTATATCTTACTATAATATGGACAGAAGGGTATTTGAAAATTTAATGATAGTTGCAAAAGAAGAGGCAGGTGTAAATTTAAAAGAAAGGATGACTGGCAAGCAGATGGAGGATCTTACTACGGAATATATAAATGCAGTAAAAAAGGAGGGCCATTTTATACCAGAAGATCCTTATGAACAGTTATTATATGCAATAATTGCTGTTTATAAGTCATGGGAATCAAATTTAGCAAAAAAATACCGCGGTTTTGTTAATATCTCCGATCAATGGCACACGTCGGTTATTATTCAGAGAATGGTTTTTGGAAATCTATCCCCTTCATATATTACAGGAGTTGCGCATGGTCAATATTTAGGACATGAAAATATAAGTCTCTTTGGAGAATATAAAACCCGCGCGCAGGGTCACGATATCGTAAGCGGTGTTGCTAAGGTATTCCCTATTAGTGAAGAACAAAAGAAAAGATATGCTAAGTCCAGCCTCCTTCCATCACTGGAAAAAACCTATCCCGAAATCTATAAGAAGATATTTGATGCTGCAAAGATAATCAGAGATAGATGGGGTAGTGAGGTAGAGATTGAATTTACAGTTGAGAATGATATAGTATATATCCTTCAGGTAAGGGGCATGACAAATCATGTATTTAAAATTGAGGAACTTGTAGAAAGCACTGAAGATTTGCAGAATTATCTTCTAGGACAGGGGTTGGCAGCCTCTGGTGGCGCTATTTCAGGTAGGGTTGTATTCGATATTGAAAGGATTGATTATATTAGAGAAAAATATAAAGGAGATAAAGTAATTCTTGTTAGACCGGAAACTAATCCTGAAGATGTTATTGGTATTAAAAAATCCGATGGTATACTCACATGCATTGGGGGAATGACATCTCATGCTGTTTTACAGATGAGAAGATTAGAAAAATCAGGGGTAAGTGATTTTTCTATGATGAAAATTGATGAATTAAATAATTTGGCTATTGTGAACAATGAGATACTGGGAAATGAAAGTGTGATAATAAAGGAGGGGGACTTCATAGCAATTGATGGACATACAGGCCATGTTTATCAAGGATTTCATAAAACTGTAGAAAAAGGATTGTAAAATATATATAAGGATTTTAAAATGTTTATATATAATATGTATATGTGTAATTAATAATTATCATTGCTTGGGATAGTATTATGAGATATATAAACAGTAAATCTCCAGTAGGGATTAATGGAATTGGAAGGATTGGTAAGCTCTTAGTATGGCTTTTCTCAATGAGAAAAGGACAGGAAGAGATTGTAATTTCGACTGGAAGAGAAATAGGAAAGGATCTTCGAGACCTTCTTATTTACTTATCATACGACTCTAGCTATGGTAATTATGCGCGATTCTGCTTTGGACTTAAAAAAGAAGATGCCATTGGGATTAGAAATGATCATATATATATGAATGGAGTTAAGATAGTCTGGCTCAGTGACTCGAAGTTTAGAGTTCCGGGTAATATCCCATGGGCTGAGCACGGTGTGGAACTTGTATTTGATACAACAGGCATAATGAAGGATCCCTCAATAAACGAAGAGAATTCGCTTAGGGGACATCTTAATCATTCAAAAAAGGTGGTTTTATCGTCACCCTTTAAAATAAAGAATAAGGGTAATTTAATACCGGAAGATGCGGTGACTGTTGTTGGGGGGGTGAATTTTGAAAAGTATGATCCTGCTACTCATAATATTATATCAAATGCATCATGTACGACTAACTGTTGCGCACCCCCAATAAAGGCTTTAATAGATCATTTCGGGGAAAAGTTTATATCTTATTCCATAACAACTGTTCACGCTGTAACAAATACTCAAAGCGTTCTTGATGTTCTTCCTAAAAGCGGTGATGATGATACAAGGAAAAGAAGGAGTATATTGAATAATATGATACCCACTTCTACTGGCGCTGCCAATGCTGTTATTGAGGTCATACCAGAGATAAGGGACATTGGGATAGGATCTCAGGCATCGTCCATCAGGGTACCTACGAATACAGGTTCAATCGTAATTATGGATATTACACTTATAGATGAATATAATAATGAATACATTCATGAAATTTTTAGAAAATATTCATCCAATAATCCTGATATTATGAAATTTTCAGATGAACAACTTGTTAGCTCAGATATTATTGGCAGTTCTTATTCTTCAATCTACGATTCATTATTCACCCATCGTAGGACATCAAAGCGTATGAATCAATTTTTCACTATGGTTGATCTAAATTTTTGGTATGACAACGAATTCGGATATGCAAGCTCGCTTATAAGGCTTTACGACCACATTACAGGTTGAAGAAACAATTATATCTTAAATTATAGATTCTGTTCTTTAGTCTTTTACTTTGATAATGTAAAAGGTTATAACAGGTATAACAGCGGTATCCTTCCACGAAAATCCGCATCGATGCCGTCTTTATTAGCTATAGTTTTACTCAATGTTATCAATATCTATCTTTTCTTCCAACCTTGCGCCAATTCGAGCAACAACAAGAGATGATGAATAGCTGCCTATCCTGCCTGCCCTTTCTATTGGGATATCTTTAACAATTCCATAAAGTACTCCAGCAGCATACATATCACCAGCGCCATTGGTATTGACAACATCTACCTGATATGAAGGTATTCGATAGATTTCCCTATCTTTTTTAATTAGGCTGCCCCTTTCTCCCAACTTTACAACAGCAATACTACACATAGAATGCAATATATCCAAGGCCTCTTCTTCCTCTTCCCCTGTAAATTCCTTTGCTTCATCTTCATTTACAAAAACAATATCAGCATATTCTGTAACTGCTTTAGTAAAGACATTGCGTATTCTCTGAATAAGAGAAGGATCAGCAAGGTCTATTGAAATTAAGATATTATTTGACCTTGCAATCTCCATAGCGTAAAATGCAGCCTCTCTGAATTCAAGAGGTTCTAGAATATAGCCTTCAATATGTAGTATTTTGCAATTTAGTATATCTTCATTAACAATATCATCTTTTGTGAAATGAAGAGCAGCGCCAAGATGAGTAGCAAATGTCCTTTCAGAGTCAGGAGTAATAAATGTGATTGCATGGCCTGTCATACCTTCATGTTTGCTTAATCTTGTATCAATTCCTGCCTTGTGGCTTTCATATATATATCTTTCTCCATTTGAATCGTGTCCTACTTTGCCAAGTAAAAGAGTTTTCCCTCCAAAATTGGAAATGCCGGCTAAAGAATTAGCAGAACTACCACCAGGAGTTATATCCATTGAATAATCTTCCATCCTTTGAAGAATAGCTCTACTTTTTTCTTCATCAATTAAATGCATGTGACCTTTTTTCAGGTCAAGTTCAGTGAGGATTACATCATCAACCTGGATGATATAATCTAATAATGGTGATCCGATTCCAACTATATCATATTGGGAATCTTCTTTATTATAATTATTGATATTGATTGTATTCTTTTCATTTTTCTTAAATTCTGAACTCACTATTATTTTTCTCTCTTTTCATTATTTTTATTTAGTTGTTGTATTTATTCAATCTTTTGATTTCATAAATACAAAAAATTTTTTTATAAAATCATACTATAAGAAGGAGTTGTTATATCCTAATGAATAGTATGCTTTAGATATAATTATATTTTTTCAATTTAGTAATTACTTTGCAAGTGATTTTTTATATTATAATTCATGAATATCGTAATAGTAAGTATTATGAAATCATTAAACTAATTGTCTAGTATATGAGCATAATCTGTTTTTTGATACTACACAATAACATTAGGGTTAATAAAAAAAGGTTACAAATATTAATTTTAAAGATGTTTACTAGTGAACATGTATAAGAATGAAAAAGCTTACTGTATAATTTTTGAGTTATTACCTTTTTTTATTGGAAAGTTTTTTTAATTATTTGCCAAATAAAATAAAAATTGTATACTATAATATTATGAAATCATCCGATCTTTACATATTATATCTTTATCATAATGTATTATTTCCTAATTGTAGTATATTTGTAAAATCTTCCTTAAAAAACACTAAAAAAATTAAGGCAGGGGATAAAATTCTGGCTTTCCCAGTAAGGAGTATTTTTGATATAATATTTTATAGAAATAAAATTGCTACTATTGCAAAAGTTGATAATTTTGAAATAATTGATAGCAATTATTCAAAAATTAAGTTAAAAGGGATTTCACGAGTTCGTCTAAAAAAAGTTAATAAGAACAGATATGCGTTCTATGATAATATTGAAGTTGATGAAGGTAATCCAGATAAATTAAAAATGATGATGGACGTCCTTAGAAGAAGAACACAAGAGCTAATATTTTTAATAAACTCAAAGGAGTCTGATAAGTTGATATATTTGCTAAACTTTCTGACCGACAGTTCTCAACTTACTGACTTTATTTCGAATTATTTTGTGACAAAATTTGTTAAAAGATTTTCATTATATAATGAAATAAATATAGAGAAAAGAGTTAGGCGATTGATATCAATTCTTGGGAAATTAACCAAGAGACTAAAAGTAAAAGGAGAATTATTACAGGATGAAAAAGAGTATTCTTAAAGATGATGTATTTTATACAGTTGTATGGTCACCATTGATCCCATATGACAAATATAGAGCAGGAGGTATTCCGGAAATGCCTGGACTTATCTGCCTTTTACAGAAAAATCCCCACCAAAATTTTGAATATCTTTTATTCTATAGTTGCTGGAGAGATGGATTACGCATGGGATTAAAGAATCTTCTGGACCCAAATTATTCTATTATACCGGAACTCATAAAAACTGTTATCGAAAATAAAATAGTATATAAATATTCAACAATAGATTCAAGCCCTTTGGATATGAAGGACATTATGTACTGGATGATAAAGGAATATCAACCCATATATAATAATGTTATGGACTATGAAGACACAAAGAGATATAAAAATATCTACGTCAGAGAGATGTTAATGGAAGATAATGATATAAAAGAAAAATTACCCCAAACAGGTTTATAGAAAAAGGCAATAGTAACATTAAGGTTGAGTTTTTAAAATATAATATAATAAACATAATTTATTAAGCTTTCAAAGATTTGATCTGTGTAAAATCTAATTATCATAATAGATCAAATTAAAATATATTCGGATAATTCGGTTATGAATAAAATTGATAAGAGTACTACAAAAAATAATAATGGCGAAAAAATACCAAGAATTGTTACTGATCATACTAAGACTGTGCATAATTCAGAACCTGATTTTGAAAGAGCTATTTTAAAATTACCTAAGGATGCATACCAGAAGATTTTATCTAGGATGGTATTTTTATATGGAGAGGATGTAGCAGAGGCATACATGCCAGAGTTGGAAAGAATCCTTAAGGTTTATTATGCACATAAATCTCTAGATATGATTGAGATAGAAGCCGATTATAATCCTGAAGAAAGATTCACTGAAAAGGATGTAATTTTGATTACCTATGGCGATATTCTGCATGGTGAAGACCGTTCTCCACTTGCTACACTTGCAAAATTCTGCGATACATACCTTGAGGGGACGATCAATACTATACATATACTTCCTTTTTTCCCTTACAGTTCAGATAGAGGATTTTCTATTGTTGACTTTGATGCTGTTGATCCTCGTCTTGGCTCCTGGCAGGATATTGAAGATCTTGAGGAACGCTACCAGCTCATGTTTGATGGGGTTATAAATCATGTGTCATCAAAAAGTAGATGGTTTCAGGAATTCTTGAATGGAGCTCCCTATTATAGAGATTTTTTTATAAGTTACAAAAATTATGATGAGTTGTCCAATGAAGACCGCAGTGTAATATTTCGTCCCAGAACAACAGATATACTTTCAAAATTTTATACGGTAAATGGTCCCAGATATGTTTGGGCTACTTTTTCATCTGATCAGATCGATTTAAATTATAAAAATCCAAATGTATTGATTCGTGTACTTGAAATATTACTGCATTATGTTCGGCATGGAGCAGATATTATTAGACTTGATGCGGTTACATATTTATGGGCAGAGCCAGGAACCAGATGCATTCACCTGGAACAGACCCATGAGATTGTAAAACTGTTTAGGGATATCTTAAATATTATCGCTCCAAGGGTAGCTATTATCACAGAGACTAATGTTCCTCATGAAGAAAATATATCATATTTTGGTAATGGCTATGATGAAGCACAAATGGTTTACAATTTTGCTTTACCCCCTCTTGTGCTTTATACTTTTTATAAAGGAGATGCTACAATACTTTCCAAATGGGCAGATAGCCTTAAGCTACAGTCAAAGGTTACAACATTTTTCAATTTTTTGGATTCTCATGATGGTGTTGGACTTATGGCAGTTAAGAACATCCTTACTAAAGAAGCTATTGATCTGATTATAAAAAAAGCAGAGGAAAATGGTGGATTAATTTCATATAAAACAGCAGAGGATGGAAGTGAGGAACCCTATGAAATTAATATTACCTGGTTTAGCGCTCTTAACAAAGAAGATACTGGGGATGAGGATATCGCACTTCAGGTTAAGCGTTTTGTAGCTTCACGGATTATTGCTTTGGTTATTAAAGGTGTTCCTGGTATATACCTTCATGGATTAATTGGAACTCAGAATGATATTGATGCAGTAAAAAGGACTCAGTCAAAAAGGGATATCAATCGTACAGTCCTGTCCGGTAAGGCAATAACAGAGTCTTTAAATGAGCCATTCTCCAAAATGTCAAGAATTAACCGTCAGTTTGGAAGACTCCTTACAATACGCACTCAAAAGAAGGCATTTCATCCAAATGGGGTACAACATATATTATTTTTATCACAATATATATTTTCAGTGCTTAGGATCTCTCCAGATGAAGAAGAGCAGATTATTACATTAACTAATATAACAAACTCAGTATGTCATATTGATATCAATTTAAATGAACTTCCTCTAAAAGGTAAATATGTTTCAGCATCACATTGGTATGATATTGTAAGCTGTATGGAATGGGAGGTTGAAGATAGAAAGCTACATATTACATTGGAGCCTTATGATGTATTATGGTTAGATAGTTATAAAGAAAAGAACAAGGATTCCGGTGGTAATATCAGTTCATAGCATGGAAGAAAGCAAATATTCCATCTTTGACGCCATTTGAATAGGCATGCCGCTGTCATCTGGGGCGTTACGGTGCTGAACGCCATCATCGGCTATGTGCAAGAAGCGAAAGCTGAGGACGCGATCGCCTCT
>JAXHTB010000030.1:0-18077 GCA_034190185.1 Spirochaetota bacterium
TTGGTACTATTCGGAATTTTATCAGAAACAAATGGGGATATAGCAGCAATTTCCAGAATCCATGCTCTGCTTGTCACAATTCACATAAGGCACAGAGAGCCTATTATCCTGTTGGCGCTAAGGGGGCATCTTCCTTTTCACGACCAAGTTCACATGATAATGGTTGGGAGTTGTGGGGAGATGATTTAACTGAAAGGATGAGTAATTACAGCTCCAACTATCAGGCGCCATATTATTATAATTCCACAATGACTTATGAACCCAATGGAGATTCAATATCTGACGGCTCAAATATGCCTGATTATGTCACTTTCTGCACAGACTGTCATAACCCTAGCTATGATGGCCAGGTGTCCAGCATGCAAAAATATAATTTTACAGGCAATTGGCAGGCAGTACTTTTTAATCCTGATTGGGAAGATACATCGCCTCATGGAAAGATAGACGGTAATAAGCAGGATGCGACTAATAGGAAGGCTCCATATACAGCTAATATCAATTATGTTCTTTCCTGCACAGATTGTCATGAACCACATGGCAGCACTAATGGAATGCTCATCAGAAAGGAGGTAAACGGCGCAAGCGCTGTAACTATTACAAGCTGGTCAAGCAGGGATGATTGGTTAACATTATGCCTGCGATGCCATCAGGAGCTTAGTGGTCATAACACAGGCGCAAAAGGTAATGATCCCTGTTATGTATGTCATATGCATAATAGAAATTGGTTTAAACCTTTCTAACAAAATGGCTAATATGTTTAAAACTTTTCTATTTATCCTTCTGCTTCTGGCTGGTTGTCAATCCTTTCTGGCTTCATCATCATCTATATCAGAAGGACGTGTAAATCTTTATCTCTCTACAAGCAGCAAATCCCCACCTGATATCACATTTTCTCTAGAAAAGATTGAACTGGAAGGTGAAGATAGAAAATGGATTACATTATTTAAGGGTAAAAAGGAAATTAACTCTATTACCTTAGTTGATCATCAGATCTTTATTGCCGAGACAGATCTTTCAGCAGGTAGATACAGAAGGCTGAGAGTAACAGTCACTGATGCAAGTATTGTACGTGCCGGTAAAAAGCGCAGTCTTGCGCTTGCTTCCACAAGTGAAGATAATACGTTATTTATTCAGTTTCAGATGTACAGGAATGAGTGTAATTCGCTTTTCTTGAATTGGGATCCTGATAAATCGATAAAAGATAAATATCTTTTTATCCCTGTAATTACACTTAAACCACAGAAGATGGAGATTCGAAGACTTGTTTTGTATGTTACTAACACAGGTTCTAACAGCATCACAGTGATTAACCGACAGAATGATCATGTTGTTGGCACAATTTGCGTTGATAAAGCCCCAATGGGAATAGTCGCAAATCCTTTAGGGGATATTGTTTATGTAGCAAATTCAGATTCTAATACAATTTCAATTATTGATACATCACATCATAGGGTGATTGACACAATCCCAATTAATCTAGGAATAAGTCCAAGGGAACTTGCTATTTCTCCTGATGGCAGCAGACTCTATGTTAGCAATTACCATTCCAATAATGTATCTGTAATAGACACTGTTAGCATAAATCTGCTGGGTCAATTTCATGTGGGGAATAATCCTTTAGGTATAGCAACTAATACTAGAGGGAATAGACTCTATGTTGTAAACAGCGCTTCTAACAATCTTTCGGTTATAGATCCCTCAATTTTTAAGGTTATAAAGACTGTGACTTTAGGTTCAAATCCAACAGATTTGCTGGTTGATGAAAATAGGATTCTTATTGCCAATGCGGGATCTAACAGAATTTATCAGATTAATATCCATTCTCTTATCGTTGAAAAGGAGATGAGCGCAGGTCTTGGATCACATAGATTGATCAGTGGATTAATGGACAATATTTATTCATCGAACCGGAATAGCAATGATATTTCAATTATTCCATCCTCCACAAATATTGAGATCCAGAGGATTGCAGTTCATGATATTCCTCAAGGGATGGCACTTGATAGGGAAAGGAGGAAGTTATATGTGGCTAATGAGGGATCAAATAATGTATCTGTAATAGATTTAATAAAGGAAAAGATGATTGTCAGTATTCCTGTTGGGAATAAACCTTATGGTTTGGCCTTGGTTAAATGAGAATGAATGATGAAATTTGTAAAAAACCTATTTGCTTACTTCGGATTACTGTTTATCATTATAATGCTTTTTCACCTGCAAAAGGCTTTTGCTCAGCTATTAAGCGGTGGTATTGATACCTTTTTTCAGACTACCGAGACCGATAAAGAGGGAGGATCAAAGGATAGAACCTGGAATTTTTCTCGGGGGTATTTTTTAGGTTTTAGAAATACTATTAGTCCACAGATGAATTATTTATTTGATGTTCGTGTTACAAGAAACGAAACTGATATTCAGGAAACAACATCATTTTTTAATACTGGGCAGTTTAATGTAACAAATTATCTGTTTAATGGGAACCTTGGTTATCAATTTATAGATAGAAATCCATCGGATACTCCACGTTTCACATCAAATTCATGGAACCTTAATCTTTACAGCAATCTGAAAGAGTTACCTAAATTAAGATTTCAATACAACCAGAAGAGAGATCACGATCATCTTGATGAACATGAAATAGATAACTCCTCTAAACAGTTATCCAGTGGGATTCAATATAAATACAAAATTTTTAATATGTTGTTTGATTATAGCCAGATGACAACAGAGGACTATGTGCTGAGCACAGTAATGGAAAGCAGGGATTATCATGGTAAATTGGATTTTAGAAAATCTTTTTTAAAAAATAAACTCTCATTAAACGGCGATTTAAGTTGGAATCGCAGTACTTCGGATGTAAATTATAGAAAAGATATTGACCTTTTAGAGGAAAGGACGGCCGGACAGGGGCTTTATCTTTATGACACTTCGCCGGATATTGATGAAATGGACGAATTAGAGAGTATGATCGATAATGATTATTATACAAGCACTGGTGTTGATATTGGAAGCACAGGAGAGACATACCAAAATATTGGAGTGGATCTTGATTCACCTCAATACTGTGAAACAATCTATCTCTACACAACACCGGATTTTGATTCATCCCTTTCAGGATCATATTTTAGTTGGGATGTATATTATAGCAACGATGGGATTAATTGGATTATTATCACTAATAATGCCAGCTTTGATTACAATACTACAGAGTATCGTTTTAAGATAGACTTTCCTTCTCAGGAGGCCAGATATTTTAAGGTAGTGAATACAAGTCATGATGAAAGATCCTTTGTAGGGTCAATCTATATTACGGAAATTGAAATTTTGGGAAGTGAAGAACGATTAGAGGGTGAACATGATAAAACTACTGCAACAAGATGGGGAAGCAACCTTGTAATAAACTATCGACCTATTGAGAGACTTAGTTTAAATTACAATTTCTCTTATGAACACTCAAAGAACGATTCAGGCGCTGATTATGAGGTAAGAGAGAATACTGAGATAAGCAATGGAACATATCTATCCTATATATTTAATAAATACCTTTCTTCTCGTGCTCAGTATTGGATAAGATTAAATGAATCGAATGACAGAAAAAGTGAAAATGATGGTTTATCACTTCAATTTAATTATACCCCGCTGGATACTCTCAGTACATCCCTTTCATTTAACCATTCAGAAGCTGAGGAGGAAAATACCAGAGATAATCAGGAAAAAGAAAAAAGCGAGAGCAGATCTAACTCGTGTCTTTTGAATATGACTGCTAATCTATGGGAAGGTGTTGACGTCTCTAGTAATTATCATATAACTCAATCTGAAAATGCTGCTAACACTGAATCATTAGGGCAAACAATAAACCTTGACTTAAGAACCAAACTGACAAAAAATGTGACATTGGATTCAGGTTATAGTCATAATTGGCAAAAAAATGAAATTATTGATCAAGCTGATTCTAGAACAGAGAGCAGCAGTATTGATATCACAATACGATACAGTCCTTCTGATATACTCTACCTTAGCGCTGATTATAATTATAATAAAAATGAAGACGCAAATAATTCTTCATATGGATTCAACATGAGTTGGCTGCCAACTGAAAAGATCCAATTGAATTTCAACAGCAAGTATAAACAGAATGATACTGATATCTTCTCATATAGTCTTGATTCAAGCTGGAATATCAGTCGTTATATAATCTTTAAAAGTGGACTAAATTATTCTTTAAGTAATGGAGAAAAAGACAATGAAAATTGGTCATTTCATACACGATTTTCTGCTAGGCTTTAATCTAAAGGTGTTACTTTTGTTACTAACTTTATCTCTTTTTTTAAATTGCATGAGTCCTGGGTTGTATATACAATCAAACGCTGATTTTACATTTATAAAAAGGATCGCTGTCCTTCCCTTTGGCAATTTAACTAATGACAAATTTGCAGGTGAAAAGATCAGGGATATTGTCACAACTGAGGTTCTAAGCAGGGGATTTTTTGATGTAATAGAGCAAGGAGAGGTTAACAAGGTCTTAAGGGAGGAGGCTAAGGGGGATGCAACAGCTATTGGTCAGGATGCTATAAAGACAATTGGTAAGAGACTTGGGGTTCAGGCTTTCATTCTAGGATCAGTTGAGGAATATGAAGGCTCTTCTGGTGGCGGAAGGTCATTCCCGCAGGTAGCAATCTCCATGAGAATGATAGATGTTAAATCTAATAAAATATTATGGCAGGTTAGTTATAATAAAGAAGGGGGAGGAGCAATAAGTCGTTTATTCGGTATTGGTTCAAAGAGTATCAGTGAGATATCCAGGGAATTAGTGAAAGAGATGATGGATACACTTTTTAAGGAATAATCTTATCCTGTATGAATAGAAAAGGTATTTTATATATTATTTTTTTTCTTATCTCATTATTGTCAGTCTCATTTATCAACAGAATCGCTTTTTCTCAAGAGACTGATCTTTCAAAGAAGTTAAGCCGTTCTGCAAAAATAATAATCAGAAAAGTCGCAATTCTACCTTTGGTGAATAAAAGTGGAAGCGATGCTGCCATAACTGATATAGTTGCTCAGATAGAGGAAATTATAGGAGCAAAACAGGGTGTTGAGGTTGTGTCACGAAGAATGGTTGAAAAGCTGTTAATTAGGGAAAGGATAAGAGATATAGGTCTTATAAGCAGGATCGATGCTCGTAAGATAGGAAAGATTCTAAAGGTCGATGGAATTATTATTACATCTGTCAATCTTTTAGTTCAGAATGAAAATCCAATTATTGGGATTGAATGTAGGATGCTTAGTGGCTATAATGGGTCATTGATGTGGTGTGATAATATATCTCTTGCTGGAAGAGATTTTACATCTTGGTTTGGATTGGTCAGTATAAAATCTTTAAATAAGCTGATTGAGATAGCAGTTGAAAGATTACTCATAACATTCCCTCTTGAAGTGAATAGTGATTTTGAGGATATCTATCCCTTTGAAATAGCGGAAGTCTCTGTAAGTCCAAGATATGTTCAATTCGGTAAAAAAATAGATGTGCGGGTGAAATTCGTCACCTTTGATAGTGAGATCAAGAATGTAAAGGCAATACTTGGCGCTCAAGAGGTTCCTCTCTCTATAGAGGAAAAGCAAATTTATCACGGAATATTTAACGCGCCTGATAAAGAGGGTAAATATCTATTAGATTTAAAGGGTTGGGATATGGAGAATAAAGTTTCAATGTTTCAATCGATGGCTATTATTACAGTAGATAATACACCTCCAAATGTTAAACTCTTTTCCAAAGATAATATATTTTCTCCAAATAGAGATCGAATAAAGGATATGATATTCTTTTCCCCATATCTGAAAGAAGCTGATAATATAGAAAGTTGGGAATTTGTTATATCGAATAGTGATGGTAAGGTAATACGAAGGGTGGGAGGGATAGACCATCTGCCTAGTTCAATAGTGTGGAGGGGAGAAGATGATTTTTATTCATCTGTAGCAGAGGGTGAATATTTTAGCAGTATGAGAGTAGTAGATCTAGCAGGTAATGAATCCAGAACCCCTAAAAAAAGGTTGATTCTGGATATAAAGCCTCCAAAAGCGCTGATTAATATCGAAATAATTGAAAAAAAGGGCTTTAATTTTAAAATAGATTGTGAAGACGTCAATAGTGTTGATAGATGGCAATTGAAAGTATTAGACCCTGACAAAAGAGTCGTTAAATCCTTTGAAGGAAAAGGGGAAAAATCATTAAATTTAATATGGAAAACAAACCCATCTGCTCATAAAGGATTAACATACTCCTTTAAGGCTAAAGATATAGTGGGGAATACCCTGGATTTGCCTGCCCGACAATTAAAAACTAAGATAGATCATAAATCGGTTCCTTCCGTTGAAGAAGAAAAAAAAAGGAAAGAGTGGGATCGTGATTTTTAATCAGTTAATACTGAAATTGGATTGTTCAATGATGAAAGCAAGACTTATTATTATTCTAATAGTCTTTCTTTTTTCATGCTCTTCCAATATGAGTTTTTTTTTAAGAGATTGTGAGAAACCTTATAATATTAAAACGGTTGCAGTTTTGCCCTTTAAGAATATCTCTAATTGGAGAGGAGCTGGTAAGATAATATCCAGTATGTTTGTTCAGGAATTATTCAATAGCGGTATCTACAGTGTGGTGGATATGGGGAACATTCGGGATTTCTTTGTCAGGCAGAGGGTGAGAATAAAAGGGGAGATAGATCTTGATACTATCAGTATGTTAGGCTCTCAGCTAGGGATTGATGCTGTTTTCCTCGGAATAGTAGAGGAATACTATCAGGATATCGGGGGCAAAGGGGGAACAAGCCCCCAATTAGCTTTTTCAGTGCGGATGTTAAACACTAAAAATGGATCGATACTCTGGAAATGTTATCACTCTAGGACAGGGGATGATTATAATATTATCCTTGATTGGGGTAAGGTAAGGACTATAAATTTACTTGCTAAAAAGGTGATCAGAGAGATGATCGCCACAATGAGGTAATATGAAAATTCGTTATATCGGAAAAGGATTTCTTCTTTTTATTTTTATAATATATTTTTTTGAGGGTATTTCTTCTGCCTGGTTCTGGGAGAATGATTATCTGGCTAAAGTCAATCAGGAAGTTATAGACATTGAAGACTTCCAAAAGAGGTTAAGTGAACTTCATAGACAAAGGTCGATGCAAAGGGATAAAGGAAGACCCTCCAAAATCGATTTATGGGCTGCCCTTACTGAGATGATTGATGACTTTCTTTTATATCAGGAGGGGCGTCAATTGGGGCTGGATAAAGATCCAGAATTTCTTCGGAGAGCAAGCTCTTACCTGGAATTCCAGTCTATTCTAAGGCTTAGAAAGGAGGAAATAAAGGATAAGATTCAGGTTGATGAGGATGAGATTAGAGATTACTATGAAGAGCTAAATATGAAATCCAAAAGTGGAGAAAAGACTGCTCCGGAATATGAGCGTGTGAAAGGTAAAATAAGGAAAAAAATTTATAAGAAGAAAGAAAGAGTACGAGAAAGGGAGTATATAGATCAATTAAAAAAGAATGCAAAGATTGAGATTGATTCAGATGTTCTCTCCTCTATTGGAGATAACAAAAAAAAAGGTAATGAAAAGGTGGCATCCATAAACGGTAATCCCATTTTTGTGTCGGATTTAAAAAAGGAATATGGAAAGGCGCTTATGGGTAAAAAAGAAGAAGAAGCAAAGAAAATAAGAAAAAGAGCTTTAGAAGGGTTAATAGAATATCTTTTGATTAAGGGAAATGCCTTGGATCAAAATTATAGTCAAAAAGATCCTTCCTTTGGAAAGCTGATTGAACAATATCGCATCCGCCTGATGAGTGTTCTATTTAAGAGAAAGATCATTTCTCCTCAAGTAAAAATAACAGAGGAGGATTTAAAAGAATATTATAAGAAAAATAGGGAAAGGTACAGGGCGCCATCGCGCTATAAATTATCAATAATTAAGGTTAAAAGTGAAAAGGATGCTGCAAATCTATATGAAGAGTTAAAGGCTGGTGCAGACTTCAGTCGACTTGCAAGGTCTAAGGAAAATATGATAGAAAGTAAGAATAATCCCTCATGGTGGAATAGTAGAGATTTGACTCTCGGAATAAGGCAGGCAGTTGAGAAAATGAAAGTAGGAGAAATCTCTAACATAATAAAAAATCCAAAGTCTTGCCAAATAGTGAAGCTTTTGGACCTTGAAAAAGGAGTAATAATAGATTTCAGAAAGTTGAAAAAAATGATAAGGACCCATCTGGGTAGAGAGATGTATCAATCTCTTCTGAAGGATTACCTCAAAAAGTTGAAAGAGAGATCAACTATAAAGATTGATGAAGATGTTCTAAAGAAATTTGAAAAGAAGCTTGATATGAAGGTTAAAAATGCGAGTTAATAAATCCATATTGGTTGGAAGTTTTTTTTCACTCCTATATCTTATTACAGGTTGCGCCCTTGGACCAACTCCGAGCCGTTTCAAAGAAAAGACATGTATCGATTGTCATCAGGATAAGTTGTCTGAACTTAAAAAGGGGAATGTCCATGATCCTGTAGAGAAGGATCAATGTAAATTATGCCACAGACCTCATGGAATAATCGGAGCTGCCTATCTTAAGAAAGAGGGAAATCTTATCTGCTTCGATTGTCATGAAAGGGAGACTTTAGTTGATAAGCATTTGCATTCTGTTTTAAAAAAAGGAAAATGTATAGATTGTCATAAACCTCATTCTTCACCTCATTCTTTTTTATTAAAGGAGGAAGGAAATAACCTATGCTATTCTTGCCATAAAGATGAAAAATTCAGCAGGAGAAAGGTGCATCAACCAGCTGGGAAAAATTGTATTACTTGTCATGATCCACACTCATCCCCGAATACCTGGCAACTTGTATCTTCAGAGGAAAAGATATGTTTGAAATGTCATAAAATTGAAAAAAGAGAATTTGTAAGCGCTCATTCCAGTTATCCTGTGGAAGGGAAGACCTGTTCAACCTGTCATACGCCTCATTCATCATCGAATGATCAACTGTTTAGGGAGAATGTACATTCTCCTTTGGAATCGAAAAAGTGTGGCTCCTGTCACAATCCTGCTGATTCCCAAAAACCGCTTGGAGTAAAGAATGCTGGTAGTAAACTTTGTTATACCTGTCATGATAAAGATAAGTTCAAGGATCTATATAGCCACAGCCCTGTTGAAGATGGCGATTGTCTATCCTGTCATACTCCTCATGCCAGTGACTATTATGGGGTAACTAAAAAAGCAAAGGATAAACTCTGTTATTCCTGCCATGATGATAAAGAAGATGAATTTAAAAAGAGACATCGCCATGACCCTATAAAACAGGGCAACTGCCTAGGTTGTCATGACCCACACTCCTCTTCAAATAAATTTATGCTAAAGGCAAAAGGGGGGGCTCTTTGTTATAAATGTCACGATAGAAAAAAATTTAAAAGTACTAAAATCCATCAACCTGTCGCTGCTGGCAACTGTATAAAATGCCACAATTCACATGCTTCAAATCATAAAAATTTATTGAATTTACAGCAAAAAGAACTCTGCTATAGCTGCCATCAGGATGAAAAGAATGAGTACGATCAAATTAATACTCATACCCCAGTGCGAAAGGGGAAATGTACCGGTTGTCATAATCCACATATCGCTTCTGAAAATTTTATGTTAATTCAGGAGAAAAAAACCCTTTGTCGGAATTGTCATGATTCAATGAGAAGAGGGCTTAAAGGAGGAGTAATACATCCCCCTTTTAAAGCTGATAAATGCTTGCATTGCCATAAACCTCATGCCAGCAATTTTGACTTTCAATTGACCAGAAGAGAGAAGAGTCTGTGCATTGAGTGTCATCCTGAAATAAAGAGCGGGAAGGACAATAATAAACATACTCATGCCCCTTTGGGAAAAGGCAAGTGCGTAGTTTGCCATAGCCCTCACGGCAGTAGGATCAATGGACAGTTGGTAAGGCCAGTAAAACAGCTCTGTCTTTCATGTCACGCTGATTTTGCAAAAGAGTTGAATAAACAATATATCCATCCAGTTGTAGATGAGGGTAAATGCCTTATCTGTCATAGCCCTCATTATGCCGATCATGAAAGTTTGTTGAAAAAGATTGGCGCATTATTATGCCAGGATTGCCATGATATTGAAGCTCCTAATTTATTAGATAAGCATTATGGAATCTCATTATCGAAGAGTGATTGTACAAGTTGTCACGAAGCCCACAGTTCACAAAATGATAAACTCTTTCACAAGATGATCCATTCACCCTTTGGGAAAAGGTCATGCAGCAAATGTCATAAGCCGAAGGATAAGAAAGGAAATTGATTATGAAAAGATATAGTTACTATTTTATGTCATTAATTATTTTAATGACTGTTATTTCAGCCTTTTCCGCAGAAAAAGTTAAATATAAGAAAGATATGAAAATAGTGGAAAATATCTGTTTTAAATGTCATCCTGATGTAAAAAAGCAACTGCTATCTGGGATTCCACACATGCCTGCGAACAGGGGAGAGTGTGTAGAATGCCATAATCCTCATACATCTAATTATAAAAATTTTCTAATCAAGAAGGGTTTCGATCTATGTTATCGGTGTCATCAAAAGGAGAAAAAGAATTTTAATAAAGGTTTTGTCCATCTTCCCATTGCGAAAGGGGAATGTGTAAAATGTCACAATCCTCATTCGTCAAAGAATAAAAAGATTTTAAAAGAAGAGAAGAGCAAAATCTGTTTCACATGCCACAAAAAGGGGAAGATATTTTCCCGAAAAAATATCCATCAACCCCTAAAGAAAGGGGATTGCTTGAAATGTCACAATCCACACGCTTCTGATAATGAATCAATGCTGGTTGAAAATGGTAATAAACTGTGCAGCGGTTGTCATCCCCTCAATAGTGAAAGAGTGCTGAGGGCACATAATAATTCATTATCAAAAACTGCCAACTGCTTAGGCTGTCATAATCCTCACTCTTCTAATCATGATGCTTTAATGAGAGAATTTTCTCATAAGCCTTATGCGAAAAAAAAATGTAACAGATGTCATCTTTCTTCATCGAAAAGAATAACCATGAAGATGAAGAGAAAGGGGAACTCCCTCTGCCTTTCCTGTCATAAAGATGTTGAAAAACAGTTCCAAAAAGTGTTTAGTCATGTTCAGGGATTCAGAGATAATACATGTCTGGAATGTCACAATCCTCATGCTTCTGAGAGCAAGGGTTTAAAGAGATCAAGTGAGAGTAAGATCTGTTTTTCCTGTCATACTAATACAGAAAGGCGAATAAAGGGGAAAAATCCGATGTTTAAATACAAACATTCTGATATTGAAAAGTGCACAAATTGTCACATGCCTCATGGAAGCAACTACAGGCTTTTTATGATTTCAGATGAAAATAGTAGTTGCGGGAAATGTCATGAAACCCAGGGGAAATTTACTCATCCTATAGGATATGATTCTATTGATCCACGTTCCAAAAGAGCCATGACCTGTATAAGTTGTCACAATCCAATGGGCGCAGAGGATGAGTATTCTGTCAGATTCGGCCGAAAGAAAAAATTATGCATTAAATGTCATAAAAATATGAGATAATAAAATTGAGGTAAATGATGTCGGGAAATAATATTATTCGGTTCTTAAAAGGGGGAAAGGGGGTAGCCCTTATTCCTCTCCTTTGCTGTATCTTTTTTATAATTCCTATTGCGCTTTTTAGCGGGGAGAAGCTTAAACATATTGCAACGGTTTATGGTGATAAAATTTCAAAACCCTTTAACCAACCTTCTAGTCTTTTCTTTGATGAGTCGAAGCAGAGGTTTTACATAGCTGATACTAGAAACAACCGATTGGTATCATTTGATTCTGCATATTCTTATATTTCGGAATTTAGCGCAGGAAAAAGTATGAAACTGCCCATTAGCATAGTGAAAGATAATAAGGGAAGGCTGATTATTACTGAAGGTCAAAAGAATCAAGTTACAATAATAAACATTAAGAAAAAATCATTAAATCCACTTGATCTTTCTAAAGTACCTAAAAATCATTCAATTATACCTGGTAATCTTGCAATTGACAAAAAAGATAATCTTTATGTGATAGATCGCGCTAACAAAAGAATATTAGTTTTCAATAATAAAGATAAGTATATAAGAGAGATTACAGTTAAGAAGGGCCTTGCAGGTTTTAATGATGTCAAGGTGGATATTCATGGTAATCTTTATGCTATTGATGCGCTTAAAGGTCGGATATATATATTTAACCAGAAGGGTAAAAGCCTTGCTAAATTTGGTAAATTGGGGCAAAGTGAAGGGGATTTTGGTTTTCCTATAAGTCTTGCTGTGGATAAGAGGGGGTTGATATATGTGCTTGATCGGCATAAGAATAGAATATTTGTTTACAATAAGGAAGGTGATTTCCTGGAAGGGCATTTACAACTAGGATGGCAGAAGGAAGGTCTTTATTATCCCACCTATATCTTTATCAACCAATCGCAGCTAATTTTCATTGTTGACCGGGATAACAATCGGATACAAGTTTATAAAAGATAAGCTTAAACTGTTTTCAGTAGTTAAATAGTGTGTTTTTAAGTTACGGATTGACACGGGTGAAACATCGATTTTCTATCTTCATTCCTTCTGGAATCAGATTGGACTTAATATAAAAGATAATAATTCGTATAACAATATTAATGGAAACGAGACTTTGAAAAAAGATAGATATCGCTGCAATTGAAGCGCCTCTTTTATATGGAGCAGAGCTAGGGAATTGTAATCTGGAATTCTAATTCTTCTTTCCCAAATAAAAATCCTTTTCTGAGAACTTTTACCTTTACACTATCTCCCCTTTTGCTGTCAATTAGTGATATCTTGATATCGCTCGTTGTTTCTATATAGTCATTATTTATTTTTAAAATTATATCTCCCTTTTTTATACCAGCTTTTAGAGCCAGGCTATTATCAATTATATTATCTACTATCACCCCTTGGGGATCTTTTTTAATTGCTACTCCAAGCATTGGTGATTTTGGAGCCTTAAGGGGTTCCGGGAATAATATATAATCTGCTACTGATCGATCAATTACGCTGATATTTGAATTGATTAATGTAGAATAATCTATTCCATTTATCCTTTTTACTCTTTGAGGAATTCCAGAGCTGTACATTATATGCCCCACACCTGCAAGAACAATTATATGATGATCAGGATTTGACTGCATATATTCCGCAATTGTATGAGCCATGGTCTCATCCCATAGAATTTGGGACTGGTAAAAATTATTAAAATTTCTAGTTTTATCTTCTGGGTGCAATTTATATATTTTTTTTAATCTTTTTTTATAACCACTGTCTGACATGTCCATATCAGTTGGAATTCTATTTCTTTCTTCATGGTTTAAAGCATCCAGCCCACCCTTTGAAACCTTCTTAATTATATTGGAATCTATATTTAATGCTAATATGGGGATTCCTTTTGCTTTTGCATAATCAACTATCTCTTTATAAAGAAAGTAGTCAAATCTCCATCTGGTAAAATACTCGGAAGTTTTTAGAAATTCCTTTTCTGAAATTTTTCCTGAAAGATAATTGTCTATTGAAACCTGAAATGGACGTTGAAACATTTCCATGCCTATTGCAAATTTCTTGCTTTTTTTATAGAGTGCGCGGATCACCTCTAACTGCACCCTATGATCTTCATAGCTGGTATGAGATTCACCTATATATATAATTGGTTTATTTATTACATCCCTAATAATTTCATCAAATCCGATCGCCTTGCCGGGTATGATGCCTTTCACATTATGAGTCATTGAAAGGACAATACCCCTTTGTGACGCTGCAACAGCCTTCTGTACAATTTTACCTTTATTAAATACTAGATTGGAATATTGTCCATATCTAAAGATTTTTTTTGCAGCCAAATCAACCTCTTTTTTTGATGAAGCATTAATCAACGCAACAATACTTCCGGAATTTAGCGGATGCTTTCTCAAGCTTACCCTGAATCCGTTTCTGTTCTTGATTATATTTTCAGAATTTTGGCCTGTCTTTTTAGTTATACCTGCAAAAAGTCTTTTATAAATAATTCCATCGATATCAGTTAAAACAAGTGATGAGGATAAAATTTCTTTATCCTTGACATCCTTTGAAGACTTTATTTTAAAGTCATTGGTTTTAAATAGATCAAACATCCCTTCATAATTAGACATATCAGGTTTTGTTATCAGTATTTTCGATTTGTCTCCAATCAGCCCTGAGATTGTTGGTGGTAATTCTTCTTGGGAAAGGGTCCTCATAATATTATAATTTTCATCAAATACTACTGATACTGGAGTATCATCAACAGCAATCTCAAATATTTCTTTTAATTTTGAGATGTGTATAGTTTTTTTATGTTTGCGTTTAATGGTGTTTACAAATACTTCAATATCCAATTTGTATGGCTTGGTTAGTTGTGTTATTGTAAATTTTACAGTAGGTATTCCATTAAGATAATGCACACTTGTATTGTCAATTTTTAACGAGGGGATATCATCTCTGTTAAGCCATTGTTGAAAAAACCAGTCCAGTGATTTGGAAAATTTCCCCTCAAATATCTTCTGTATATCCTGCCATGATGTTTCTTTGAACCTCATTTTGTTTATTAGGGATTTTAGAGAATCGAAAAACATTTTGTCACCCAGCATTCCTCGTAGCATATGAAACATCATAGCTCCCTTGCCGTATCCTATGCTGCCTGATGCCCGGTCTGTTCTTGATTTGAATTTAATCAGAGATGATTTATTTGATGATTTAACATAACTTATATAATCTTGTAGAATTTTTTTTCTATATCTCCATCCTTTGTTATCTAGCTCATAATAATAATGATCAGCCAGGTATGAAGTAATCCCTTCGGCCCAATTCCCTTGGCTATGATCTATGTATACTGAGTTGCCGAACCATTGATGCAGGACTTCATGTCCCAGGGATGTCTCTGCAATAAAGGGAAGGCGAATAACATTGCTGCCTATCAAGGTGTAGCTTGGCATGGAATATCCAGTAGGCTTTATGTTTTCTACTACTGAAAATCGTTTATAGGGATATGGCCCAAGAAGCCTTTCGTACATGTCGATATATTTTTTTGTATATTTAATATATCTTGATGCAAGCTCAATATTATCTTTTAGAAAATAGATGTAAATGTCTGTGTCTCCTGCTTTACTTTGAAGTATCTCGTATCTGTTAGCTGCAAGGGTGATGTCATCTACAGGATGTGGAAATTCAAAAGTAAACAATTTTCTATTGTCAGATGATGATTCTATTATTTGGTCTGCCTCTGATATGACCTTAAAATCATCAGGCGCTGTGACCTTTAAATTAAAATATGAATTTGCATTTATCCTGGGATACCAGCTTTTTGTAAGAGAAATTCCTTTATCTGAGATAATATTGCTTATATTTCCCGGATTGTTGATGTTATCTCTGTCGGATTTCTCAGGAAACATCCCTTCATATTCGATTTCAATCTTCCCTCCGCGTTTAAGTAAAATGAAGCAGCAGTTTTTATCTATTTCAACTTTAGCGCCGTTTTGAAAAATTGAATTAATTTTTAAATCTCCAAAGGAAATGCTAATATCATTCTTGCTTTGAATGAAGATATTTGCTGTGCCGTTAATTCTATTTTCCTTGGGAAATATTGCCACAGAAAGATTGTACTTTGGTAATGTTGAGTTCTGCTCCGGGAATGCGGGTAAAAAAAATAATAATAAGAATACAATAGTCATATTTATAGTTTTAATTTTCATATTATAATCCGTGAGCCTCTTAATCAGTTTCAGATATTATTGATGAAAAGTTTTCTTGTATATTTGAGATTGAACTGAATCGATAAATTTTTCCATCTTCGTTTTCGAAATCAGTGAAAACCTTTATATTTTAATTATTAGACTTGTTGTAAAGCCATATTTGTAATTAGATTTTTGAATTTGTCCGTTATAGCGCATATGAACATATAAAAAGTATTATCGAATGAAAGAACAAGTCAAGCAGTAATTGAAGTAAATAAGGTAGTATTTAAAAAACTCCTGCCATAGTTCGATAAAGATTTAATGGCAAGCATTAAAAAGAATCTTTATAGAGAAGGTAGACCGGATAGGTTAAAGAGATCAGAGGAGAAATTATTTTTCATATTATATTATCTTAATAATTATCCTGCTTAAGGATAATTATTAAACCTTACATAAATATAGTATTTATTTAACACTATTTGCAACCAATGAAAGATATTTATAATTTAATTTTTTTATTATTTAAAAAAATAATTTGACATATTATTTAATATTTATTAAATTGTTAATAGTATGAACTAATTAAGTAAAGCTGATGAAGAAAAAAATGTTACAACAGGCTCAACAATTAAAATATCTAATAAAAGAGATGCATGATTGTTGTCAGGATAGAATGCTCTTTGAGTCAAACAAATTCAATCTGCCTCAGGCAGAACTGAAATGCCTCATGCTGTTTGTTGGGGAAAGGAATCTAACTGCAAAGCATATTGCTAACAAAATGGATGTTGCAAAAAGCAGAGTAACTAAGATCATTGATGGTTTGATAAGAAAAGGTTATGTTACTAGTACTCATGATCAAAATGATGCCAGAATAAAACTCTTGAACATAACCCCATCAGGACAGAGAAAGCTTGAAGAGGTTGAATCATTTATACTTGAAATCCATAAAAGGCTTTTATTTCAGATAGAACCAAATGAAAGGGAAAATGTATTAAAATATCTTGAAACATTGAGGCAATCAATGGATAATGTTAAGGTAACATTGGTATGATTGCTGAGGTCGAAAAAAAATTTTAAGTAATTAGTTAATACTATTAAATAATTTTAATATTATTAAAAAATACTGGAGGAAATTATGGAAAATGTTGAACAACAGATTGCAGAGCTTCAAAAGCAAGTGAAGGATCTGTCAAAAGACACTCAAGATGATAAGATATCCATAATTGTGTTTAGCGGAGATTTGGACAAGGTTTTAGCCGCTTTTAATATCGCACTTGGGGCATCAGCAATGGGTATGGATGTAGTTCTTTTCTTTACGTTCTGGGGAACACCAGTGCTAAGGGATAAGAAAAAGAAAGGAAAGGGAAAAGATATTATAAGTAAGATGTTTGGATTCATGCTTCCCAAAGGTGCCGGCAAATTAAAACTTTCTCAAATGAATATGGGAGGTGCCGGAACATTGCTTATGAAGCACCTGATGAAGAAAAAAAATGTTTCAAATATTGAGGAAATGCTAAAGCTCTCAGCAGAGATGGAAATTAATGTTTATATTTGTGAATTGTCAATGGACCTCATGGGATTTCAACATGAAGAGATGATTGAGTATCCAAATCTGGTATATTGTGGAGTTGCAAAATTTATTGAGGAAGCAAAAAACAGTAAAGTGCAACTTTTTATTTAAGTATCTATAAGGAGAGGAAAAATGAGTGAAGAAATTAAAGTTGATAAGACAATGGATCTTAAGGGCTTGCCATGCCCAATGCCTGTAGTCAAGGCAAGCAAGGGAATCAAAGACGTTGAGATAGGCCAGGTAGTAGAAGTGTTGTCTACTGATCCGGGAGCATTGACCGACTTTCCTGCATGGGCAAGAACCAGTGGCAATGAAATTCTTAAAACAGAACAAGATGATGATGTAATCAAGATCTATATAAAACGGAATGCATAGATCAGCAAATTTTTATCATTTTCTTCTTGTCATATTATCCTGATATATCCTATATTTATCAGGATAATTTTATTAAAACAATAAACATGATTATGGAGGATCTGCGTTGGAAACTTTATATTATATCATTCTAGTTCCAATGGTTTATGCTTCAATAACTGTATTTTTGCTTGGCATAATTATCAGAATCACGAAGCTATTGCTTACACAGCCACATAACACAAATCTTAAGATATATCCTGAAAAACGTCCTAAGTGGCTTTTGGTTCTAAATGATGTTTTTCTTTTGCCAAATGTCAGAAGGAATAATAAGATCTTATGGGTTTTTCTACTGATATTTCATATCTCATTATTACTGCTT
>JAXHTB010000300.1:0-5075 GCA_034190185.1 Spirochaetota bacterium
TGTAAAACATCCTTACTATAAAAATAGGTCTGATCTGATTATATAAGGCGGCGAGTATAGTATTATTGATGAAAAAATATCATCGGTTTTATGAAATATAAATAGCAAACCATAGAATATCTAAAATCGCCGCCTATTAGGAATCTGGATAATTCTCAGAATTATTATTCTGGAGATTTTATCCATCCTGTTATAGGATCAAGTTTTCCAGTTTTAGGATTTGCATGAAAGACTTTATCATATTTTAGACCTTCATGACTTTTTGAAGTATAAGTAATAAGTCCACATATTCCATTAGTATCAAATTTAGTTATTGTCTCCATTGCATTCACAAAGGTTTCTGCATTGAGATTTTTGCCTGCTCTTTTAATTCCTTCACAAAGAAGCGTACATCCGATCCAACCTCCAGCATAATTTTTTCCTCTGTATGGTTTCTCAGTTCCAGGATGGTATTTGAGTGTTATCTTTCTAAGCTTATCCATTCCTGGATTATCATCATACCATGAGCTATAAGGATGAACCCCATAAAAATTCTTTGCTCCCTTGCCAGATATTTTAATAATATCCTCTGAAGTAAGAGAATATGTGCCGAATATTTTTGCATTTAGACCAAATCGTTTATTATCCTTTAATAACAGCGCTGCTGTAGGAATTGTGTGCACAGTAATTATATAATCTATCTTTGCTCTTTTTAAGCTTAATATTTCGGATGTTGTATCAAGGACATTTGTAGGAAGCATGATAGTCTTAACTTCAAGATTAAAGAATTTGGACCATTTCTTCACCCCCTTTAAGATTGATACTTTAACTCCAGCATCAGCACAAGCAACTCCGATTTTTGGTTTATTCGGTTTTGATATCTTGACAATGTAATCAAATATTATTCCTAATTGATTTCCATAAGTATCAAGTGGTAAGAAAAGATACCTTTTATAAGGATCAATAATATCTTTATCAGCAGCATATGGGATTGTTGGAAGTTTTTGCTTCATTATTTTGTGTGTTAATGCTCTTGTCTCACCGGTAGAACCAGGTCCAATAAGCGCAAATATCTTATCTCTATAGATTAACTTTTTAAATGCTGCTACTGCAGCAGAAATTGTATAACGATCATCTTCAATAATTAGTTTTATTTTTCTTCCGTGTAATCCTCCATTATCATTAGTATACCTAGTATAGTTCCGTATTCCTTCCACAATGGGTCTTATAGTTGCGACAAGTGGGCCAGTAAGATCAAAGATGCCTCCAATTTTAATAGTTTTGTCTGTAACCCCTCTAGCTTCTTCTGTATAACCTGATGAAGTAATAAAAATTAAAAATAGAAAAAAACCTATTATTACCGATACAATTTTACTTAAAAATTTCATAAAATCTCCTCCTCTTTCATTTTTCAGTAATCAGTTTTTTTAATATAATCTGCCATAGTACTTTAAGTTACTGATACTGTAGTCATGAATAGAGGGGTTCTTGAATTCAGACAGGACAGCATACAGGTAATGGCTTATTGTTAACCATGGAAAATGTAAAATTTTAGAATAAATATGATTATATTATCCAATTTTTAAACAAATATGTAAAAACACTGTTTGTGTGTAAACCTTTTTTTGTTTTTGGTACTATTATTTTTTGATTTTAAATGGATATAATGTTTACCTTGACATAAAGGAATCATGATTCTACACTGTCAACACCTCAATAATATAATAATTTTGAGGGTGACAAATTCTATTAAAAATTTAATGGAGATATTATGGAAGCGAGATTTTATCAGGAAGAACATCATATTTTCCGTAAAGCCTTCAGGGATTTTGTTGAAGCTGAAATCAAACCACATCAAGAACAGTGGGAAAAAGATAGAAGGATTTCCAGGGATATATGGTATAAGATGGGTGAGCTTGGATATTTATGTCCATGGGTTGATGAGAAATATGGCGGTTCCGGAGCAGGGTTTGAATATTCTGTTATTGTTCAGGAGGAGCTTGCAAGGTCTGAGGTTTCTGGCGCAGGCGGATTGGGTGTGCACAGTGATATTATTGTTCCTTATATCCATCATCATGGCAATGAAGAGCAGAAGGCTAAATATCTCCCTAAGTGTGTCAGTGGGGAGCTTATTTCTTCAATTGTAATGACAGAACCTAATGCAGGCTCTGATCTTGCTGCTATAACAACTAGCGCAGTTAAAGATGGAAATGATTATATTGTAAATGGACAAAAGGTTTTTATTACCAATGGATACACATGCGATTTGGGAGTGGTTGCTGTAAGGACTGATCCAAAAGCTGAACCTGCTCATAAAGGAATAAGTTTACTTCTTATCGAAGCAGGCACTCCTGGATTTACTAAGGGTCGTAATCTTGAAAAGACAGGCAGTCATAGTCAAGATACAGGAGAACTCTTCTTTGATGATTGTAGAGTCCCTCAGAAGAACCTGTTAGGGGAAGAGGGAAAAGGATTTAACTATATGATGTACAATCTGCAACAGGAACGATTGATCGGTACAATAGGGATACAGGCAACAGCAGAACATACCCTTGAAAAAACAATTGAATACTGTAAAGACCGCATTGTGTTCGGGCGTCCTGTAAGCCAATTCCAGCATAATACATTCAAGCTTGTAGAAGTAGCTACTGATATTGAGTTAGGCAGAACATTGCTCAATTCTGTAATTGAAGATTTTTTAGAAGGAAAGGATATAACCTATAGGGTATCAATGGCAAAATGGTGGATATCAGAGATGGTCAATCGTATTGCTTATCACTGCACTCAGCTTCATGGCGGATATGGCTGTATGAGTGAATATTATGTTGCAAGAGTGCCGGGTGATGTTCGGCCAATGACTATCGCAACTGGCTCAAATGAAATAATGAAAGTAATCATTGGGCGAATGATGGGATTATAGAATTTTTTCAGATTACATGCTGGTTTATAATAATTAAAATAACCAGTCGTGGTGAATTCGTGTCACGGCTGGTTTAATGATCCGTTATACGTTACCAGCTAAGGACAAACACGAACATTTACATAGACTTGTGGTCAAATAAGACTTTTTATGAACTCACATTCCCTATTGATCCTGCGAAAAATTACCTTTTTGAACTTTTATCGTCTTCCTCTTTATTCAATTTTATGGCTTCTTTTAAATTGGTAGTATAGGAATTTGCATTATTTCGTTTTTGTACAGTTTTAAGATAAAAAATATGTAAGAAAAGAAGATAAGGGGGATGGGGTGGCAAGATTTTTAATGCAGGCGCTCCTGATTAGTTTATCACTATATTGCGTCTGAAACAAGCTGATCAAAATCAGCGATTGATATAGGCCGAGAAGGCTCGCTCTCGTTCTTTCTCATGCCGGCTATCATCAACTGAATACTATTGATCTTCTCAGTAAATGATTTTTTAGCCATCTATTGGCGCCTACTTTTTTTAATATCTCCCACTAAATCTCTCTTCTCACCTTGTAAACATCTGTAAATTTAGCGCAGCCTTTGGCTTTATATTCTTAAGCCAAAGATGCAGATACGAGATTCTCCAGTTCTACTATAGGTTTTTCTCTGCCAAAACCCATATTCAGCGAGGCATCCAGAATTTCAATGCAACTATCTCCTCATTCGCTCCAAAATCAACAGCAATGTCCTCGTTAAGGCGTATCGTAGTAACCTGAGTTGGGCCTTTCTTAAATGAAATATAAGCAGCATCTTCCTCAGGATTATATTTTATTTCTGATAAAAAGTTTTATAAATTTCTTCACTATTCCCAAACCGCTGTATTTTTCAGTACCCTCTATAGCAGGGATGTCGAATGTTACTGAACACTACAACAATATTTATTCTACGTCAATGCCAATATCTGTTTAAATTACGTTTTCTTGAATTTTCTGTCAGCCGAAGGGGGATAAAAGGAGACCGCAGGTTAAAGCCTGTGATTGATTGTGTTTCAGTTCCCTCTTAATGGGGATCAAACCTCCGCCTAAACCCGATACATTCCCCAATATTTCCGAATTTCAGTTCCCTCTTAATAGGGATCAAACAGAAAGTAAAAAATTAGATACTCTGAAAGAACAAGAGAGTTTCAGTTCCCTCTTAATAGGGATCAAACGAGATTGAGTGGACAGAAATTCATTATCTTACAGTTTTGTTTCAGTTCCCTCTTAATAGGGATCAAACGGAGTCTTCAAAGAGAGGTCAAAAAAAATAATAATTAGTTTCAGTTCCCTCTTAATAGGGATCAAACCCCCATTTTGAACCTGCTACTTGCTCAACCTTCGCCAGTTTCAGTTCCCTCTTAATAGGGATCAAACTTGATACTGAAACAAAGATATGGAGTATTCCTAAAGAGTTTCAGTTCCCTCTTAATAGGGATCAAACCAAATCCTATGTGTTTTCAATGGGGTCATTATAGTGGGTTTCAGTTCCCTCTTAATAGGGATCAAACCAGAAAAACCTTTAATCATGCCTTTCAATCTAGCCCAGTTTCAGTTCCCTCTTAATAGGGATCAAACTAAAATTGGAGAGTAAAATAAATGGATGAGAAAGAAAGTTTCAGTTCCCTCTTAATAGGGATCAAACCACAAGTAGTAATGTATATGGGGTGTAATCCAGAAAGTTTCAGTTCCCTCTTAATAGGGATCAAACGATTGAGATTGTAAAAGACGGTCTAAAAAAAAGTACAGTTTCAGTTCCCTCTTAATAGGGATCAAACTTTGTAAATATTTCTTAACACTCTACAAACATGAAAAGTTTCAGTTCCCTCTTAATAGGGATCAAACACAGATGATGGCAGAACATTACCAATTAAAGATGCAAGTTTCAGTTCCCTCTTAATAGGGATCAAACCCTTAATGAAGCAGTCTATTCCTATGAGCAAAGGAATGTGTTTCAGTTCCCTCTTAATAGGGATCAAACTTGTGTCAGCCGTGCCACATAAGCGTTAAAAATTGGAAGTTTCAGTTCCCTCTTAATAGGGATCAAACAAAAGACAATAGCACAGGTTATATTTATGCCAACGATGTTTCAGTTCCCTCTTAATAGGGATCAAACCTTCGATGCTGGATCGTAATCAACAGCAAATAAATGATCG
>JAXHTB010000301.1:0-5072 GCA_034190185.1 Spirochaetota bacterium
CGGATTATCACGGACTGTTCGTGCGGTTTGACTGCATAATAATAATACCATAATACTATAGAGAGAATCAGAGTTTCATCCGTGGCTAAAAAACACACTATTTAATTTCTGAAACAGTTTGAACTTACTATTATTGCTAGTTAATTGATTGACTTGCTTTTCCAAGAAAATTTTATTATATAAAGATGTAACTTTTGTCATACTCTATTTCTAATTATTCATATGTGTTAGAAATATATAATAATCTCTTTTAGCCTGCAATTTAACCATTTTATTATAATTTATATAGTATAATCTTAAAGCATATTGAAAAGGATCAATAATGCAGAATATAAAATATCATATTCTTAATTCAATCTCGATTATTCTCTTTTCATATATTATGGCTGTTACTATTAACCAATTTATCAAACATAAGTTCATGCCTGTTTATGCTAATCCAACAAATAATAATAGATCATATACAAACACATCTACAATAAAGCGATTTGATGAATACAAGAAAATTCTCGATTCTAAATTCTTCAAACTTGCAGAAAATGTTACAACTAATGATACTTTTGAGACAGAAACAGTGAGCAATCCTACAGACCTGCGATTACTTGGTACAGTATCAGGAATTCCCCAAATAGCGCGTGCTTTAATAAGGAAAAAATCTGAAAGAGAATCTTTGGTATATAAATTATGGAGCGACGTATATGGATATAAACTTGTAAGAATCAACAACTCTCAGGTATACCTAAAAAAAGAAGACAAAGTTGTAATTATCGATATGTTCGAAAAGGATGAGACCACTACAAAAAAATCATCCGAAAAACCTGAAGTAGGAAGACTATCAAGAGATTCAGGTTCTACAAGGAATTCCAGAACTATAAGCAGAGCAGAGATTCAGCAAAAAATATTAAATAATATTGACAATGCCTTAAAGGGATTAAGGGCAGGTCCATATAGGGTTAACGGAAAGATTGAAGGATATAAATTATTCAGAGTAAGACCTAATAACATCCTATATAAACTTGGCGCAAAGAGTGGAGATATTATTAAAAGAATAAATGGCCATCCTCTTGATAGTACAGAAAAACTCGTCTCTATGTGGTCAACCCTTAAAGATGAATCAAAGATCACAATAGATCTTGAACGACGGGGAAAACTACAAACTTTTGATTTTAATATCACAGACTAATAATAATTATATCTGGATGTGCAAATTATAATTCAATTATAATAGATATTAGTCCTGAATCCAAAAAATATTGAATAGAAAAAACCGGCATGAAAGACAAAACAACCTTTATTAAGAACACTATAGTTATACTAAGCTCGTTAATAATGTTTATCTTCTATATCCCAAAGTTCTCTATAGCAGAAAGACCAACAGATACCACCACTGTGCAAAAATCATCAAACAAAAAACAATTAAAAACAAATACTGTTAAATCGAAGATCAAGAAAAACAAAAAAAAGTCAACAACCTCAAAAAAGAAAAGACGTAGTTCAAAAATGTTCACATTGAATTTTAAGGATGTTGAAATATCTGAGTTCCTGAATGTGATGAGCCAGTTAATTAAAAAAAATATAATAATTGACGACAAGGTGCGTGGTAAAATAACTATAAGCTCTGCTAAAAAAATCCCAATAGATCAAGCTTTTAATATCATGAAATCTATACTTGAAATAAAGGGACTAGCAGTAGTTGAATCTGAACATCTAATTAAAATCATAAATATTAAAGATGCAATTAAAAAGAATGTAGAGGTCATTCTGGATGGGAAAAAAATAAACTTATCTCCTGAAGAAGAAAAAACTATCACCTATCTTTTAGAGATTGAAGAAGCTGACGCAAATGAGATAGCCTCTACTTTACGCTCATTAAAATCAAAATCCACTGATGTTGTTGTTTATTCAACATTAAATATGCTTATTTTTAGCGGCACCACCTCAGAGATAAAGGGTCTTATCAGCATTGCTAAAGCTCTGGATAAAAAGCTCGATCTAATTGATGAGGAAAAGATTGTAAAAGGGAATATCCATGTTGTACATCTTGAGAATGCAGACGCAGAGAATCTTGCCGCAGTCCTTTCAAGGATACCCTTTTCTGAAAATGCAAAGATTTCAAAACAACGCCCTGCACCAAAAGTCAGAAAATCTAAAAAGGCAACAAGAACAACAAGAACCCAGAGAACAAGTTCAGTAAAAAAACCGACTACAAAATTGTCAATAATTTCAAGCAAAGAAACAAATTCTCTTATTATAACAGCAACACCTGAGGAATTCAGAGCTATCAGGCGTATTATAAAAGAATTGGATATTGTCCGTGAGCAGGTATTAATTGAAGCACTCATAGTTGAGGTATCTGCTGACAGCTCCTGGGGATTGGGAATAGACTGGATGTTAGGCAATGAATCGGGTAATCATCTCTATGGAGGATCTTCAATCATGGGTACACCTCCAAACTACATGCAGCCGGAAGGATCTATAAGCGATAAAACAGTAGCGCTTCCGTTATCCACTGGTTTTCAAATTGGATACTTAAGCGGTAAGGAAATGCTTGGGTTTCTTCTTTTAAATGCTAAGGCTACAGATAAAAATTTCAACATCCTATCTACTCCACAAATCCTTACTATCGATAATCAAGAGGCAGAATTGAATGTAGGAGAAGAGATACCAATTCCTACAACAAATAGAATTACTGATACTGGAACACAATTTTATACTTTTGATTATAAGTCTGTAGGTGTAAAATTGAAGCTAACCCCGCATATCACAAAGCATAGCAGAATAACCCTAGATTTTTATCAAGAAGTCAATAGCGTCCTTGGCCAGACTACATTAGAAGAAGGAGGCTCAATAATCCCTCCGAAATTAGGGAAGAGAGATATCTTAACCAAGATCACAGTTGATGATGGAAAAACAATTGTTGTTGGGGGACTTATCAGTAATACCAGAGTAATGGAAGAAACAAAAGTGCCTATCCTTGGCGATATTCCCTTACTCGGTTGGTTTTTTAAACGAAAAAGCATTGAATATAGAAAAACGAACCTTTTAGTATTCATAACACCCTACATTGTTACTAAGCAGGAAAAGATGGAAGCAATCACAAAACGAAAGAAAGAAGAACAGAGACAACTCAGATTCAGATAAACCATATAAACTTAGAAACCTTTGGGTAATATTCTAATTTATGTATAAAAATAATTTATTCTTGTTTATTTAATAAAATTAAATGATTCGATTATGACTAGTGGGAAAAAAACTAAATTAATTGGAACAATACTTGTTGAAAGAAAGGTGATAACTGCCGAAGAATTGCAGGAGGTATTACTGATACAAAAGGGTTCACAATTAAGATTAGGAGAGTTGCTAATAAAAAAAGGCATAGCTTCAAAAAATGACATCCTTTCCGCACTCGCTGAACATTATGGGATAAGCTATAATGAATCAGTTCAATATGAAGATACTGATGGCCTCTTTTCAAGAATTCCGCTGAATTTTTTAAAGAAAAACCGAATTGTTCCATTTCGCCATTTAAATAATACTATATATATAGCAATAACAGATGCTCTTAACATTCAGCCGCTTGATGATCTGAAGATGATATTTCCAGACTATGATTTGGAAGCAGTATTAACTTCTGAGGAAGAGATTATGAGGGTGATAAATAGCCAATATAAAGCTCTTAGTGCTGATTCCACAGGTGATGCAATAGAGAATCTTGAGGATGGCGATTTCGAGATCCTTTCCTCACAGATATCCGAAACTGAGGATATCCTTGATATGGCTAATGACGCACCGATCATCAGGCTGGTTAATACAATCATTACTGAAGCTGTTAATGACAGGGCAAGTGACGTGCATATTGAACCTTTCGAAAAGGACCTGCTGGTAAGATACAGAATTGATGGAATCCTCTATCAGATGCTTACCCCTCCTAAAAAATTTCAGAACGCTATTATCTCAAGAATAAAGATCATGTCCAATCTCAATATTGCTGAGAACAGGCTGCCGCAGGACGGAAGGATCCAACTTAAGATTGGCGGGAAAGACATCGATATTCGGGTTTCTGTATTTCCAACATATTATGGGGAACGTGTAGTCTTAAGACTATTAAACAAAACTGATATGGAATTTAATCTTGATTCTCTTGGTTTCTCCCAAGAGTCTTTAGATACATTCAATGCGCTCATAAAAAAAACACACGGTATTATTCTTGTAACCGGTCCTACTGGAAGCGGAAAAACCACAACTTTATACAGTATGCTTACTAATTTAAATTCAAAAGATGTTAATATTTTAACTGTTGAGGATCCCATAGAATATCAGTTGCATGGTGTTGGACAGATGCAGGTAATGCCTAAGATTGGCTTATCGTTTGCCAGTGGATTAAGGTCAATTCTAAGACAGGATCCAGATATTATTATGATCGGTGAAATGAGGGACCTTGAAACAGCAGAGATTGCAGTACAGTCTGCTCTGACAGGTCATAGAGTATTTTCTACTATTCATACAAACGATACTGCAAGCACAATAACAAGACTTATTGATATGGGTGTAGAACCTTTTCTTATAACCTCTACACTCAATGCTATACTAGCTCAAAGACTTGTGAGAACTATCTGCCCGAATTGTAAAAAAACCTATAAACCCACTCAAAAGATGTTATCTGAACTGGGAATAAAACCTTCACAAATTAATAAAGGAAACCTCTATATAGGGGAAGGTTGTGAAAAGTGCCTTAATACAGGTTATGTCGGAAGGGTGGCCATCTACGAACTTCTTCCGCTTGATAACGATATTCGCAAATTGATCATGGATCATACAGAGGCTCATGAGATAAAGGAGAAAGCCATCAGCAAGGGAATGACTACCCTACTTCAGGATGGCATTGATAAAGTATTAAAAGGTATTACAACTTTAGAAGAAGTTATTAGAGTAAGTTAATATGATTTTTGAATATCAGGCTTTAAATAAGCAAGGAGAAAAAATCTCTGATTTTATCGATGCCCCAACAGAGCTGTCTGCAAAGCAGAAGCTAAGAAGCCAAAATTTCTATGTTGTACATATACATCAACGCG
>JAXHTB010000302.1:0-5060 GCA_034190185.1 Spirochaetota bacterium
CAAATTTTTTAATACTAAATAGAATTTCTTAATGATTTTTATTGACAAATAATCGTAGTTACAATATTATGTTAACAAACAACAATACCAAAATATGCAGGCATTTAATTTATGGTTTTGGTTTTTATATGCCTGCATATTTTATTTTTTATAAATTATCATATCGCACCTCCTTTAATTTATTAATATTTAAATAGTTCAATTTATAAGCTTTGGCTGTAACTGATGCTTATACTTCGTCCATCCCTGAATGATTCCATTGTAAATTCTTTCTCTTCACCAGTAGTGGCATTATTGCGCTTCTGAGTCTGTTTAATTTTTGGGTCTAATATATTCTCAAATGAAAGCTTTAACTTGCCCCCATCAAATATTTTTTGAGCAAGCACTAAGTCGAGTTTCCCGGCTGACTCTTCATATACATCTCCCCTTTTTACGTCAGAATAGATTGTGCCTACTCTCATAATTCGAGGTCCCTGTATATTATAGAGCAGAGAAGTGAACAGCCCAATTTTTTCGTTATTATAGTTCATCGAAGCATTAATTATATAAGGCGATTGCCCCTGTAGTGCTCTATCTTTATTGGAATACTTTGCTAACTCGGTATCCTTAACATCAATTTCTGAATAGATATATGCTACATTAAGAAGTAATGTTATGTCATTAAGAGACTTTGTAATAAATCCCAATCCTTTTCTAATTTCTAATTCTAATCCCATATTATGAGCTGTTTCAGCATTTTGATACTTAAATGTTGCAGTTCCTGGTTGACCGGTTACCTCCAGCATCTCAATAGGTTTTTGTAGATTTTTATAAAAAATTGAAACTGCAATTATCTCATTAACACTTGGAAAGTATTCATAACGAATGTCATAGTTATAGATGTCGCACTGTTCCAGTTCAGGATTTCCAACTATTACTTCATTGCCTAACATTGTACTATACTTAAATTCTGTTACCTCACGAAAATCTGGTCTAGCAACAGTTTTGCTGAAAGCTATTCTAATATTTGTCCTTTCTTTTATTGAATATGTAATACAAAATCCAGGCATTAAATTATTCTTTTTTAAAGGTTCATTTTCCAAATCCTTTTCTATAAGATAAATGGGATTAAATGTTAAGACATCCATATCAGAATATTCATAACGAAGTCCTCCAACAAGTCTTAAATTTCTTATTAGAGGTATATCTATCATCCCAAAACCGGAGAACAATTTAAGCTTTCCTGTGTATGAATCATTTTGTCCGCTAACTTCTTTAATATAGTAATGTGTTGAGTCGGTTTCAGTCACAGAACCAACAATTGTAGATGGATTATAAATTTGCTCAATGTATTCACCAGTGGTAGACAGGCTTCCGAGTGATCCATCATTATCCCAGGTAAAGGAACGCTGTTCCGATTCTCTTTCACGATAACTGTAAGCTCCGCCTATCTTCAATTTTGCATTTAATCCCATCCATTGCTTAAAAGGAATACTGAGTGTAGGAGTAAACTCCATTACTGAGTCAGTATGATTTTGGAAAACACGATCAACATCATCAGATCTATAAATAAAAAATTCTCCTGTGCTGTTAGCATCAATAAGCTGGACTCTTCTTGAATCTGGTTCATCTCTTGTAGCGCGTGAATAAGAGGCATTCCATTGAATTGTTGTGTTTAAGAGTTTATTTAGATAATGCTCTCCTGCAAGTTGTGAAAATAGAAGTCCAGTTTCAATATACTGGAGCCTGTATATCTTTGCAGAGCTATGTGCGCCAGAAATGGTGGGTTCGTTCCTGTCATTATTATATCCTGTGTATATTGATGTACTATCATCAGACTGATGTGAGTAAAAACCTGTCATCCGCAATTTATTTAATTTACCTGTATATGCAAGAGATAATAATACACCCTTATCTGTAGAGTATACAGATTTATCGATTGAGTAATCTTTAATAGTGTAGAAATTATCATTTACCCTTAACAGTTCAATTGTTTTATTTTTTGAACTTTCTTTAAACATACCGGACAATATAATGCCAATAGTTTTCCCATCGGCAAATTTATAACTATCTCCATAGGAGAAGCTTATTTTGGCAGGGAGTTTTCCATTTGTTGTATCTGGAGTATATTCATTTTTAAATTTTTCACCAGCACGTTCTATCTCTGGTGTACTATAATTAACATCATTAAAATAGGAATCTCCAATGATGTCTGGTTTGTCCCGTGATCCATCATCCACACCAAACCAATCTCTTTTGCCGCCATCATAGGTTAAAAAATCTTTTCCAGTAGTCTCAGCATGATATCCAGTTCCTGCTGAAACCTTTAATGTAGTTTCATCTGGGTAATCTTTGGGATTTATCTGTACGACTCCACCTGCAAACTCTCCAGAAATATCAGGCATATAACTTTTTATAATTACAAGATTATCCAATAAACCTACTGGGAATATATCTAAAGGTACTACACGTTTATCAGGATTTGGAGAGGGGATAACTGAGCCAGCAAACATTACAGATGAGTAACGTTCTCCTAGACCTCTGATAAATACATTTTTACCATTTACTATTGTTACACCTGTAACTCTTTTTGCAGCATCTGCTGCATCACTGTCAGGAGACTTTGATATCTGTTCTGAACTTATTGCATCCTGAGGAGCTGGAGCCTTTTTGCGTTTGCTTAATAATGAAGCCTCTGTATTACTTATTCTTCGTGCAACAACAACTACCTCCTTTGCTGTTTTATAAGATAAAGATATATTGAGCTCATTTTTTTTATCTAATAAAGCATTTAATTCTGCGATTGTATTTTCATACCCCATCATCTGAAATATAATTGTTTGCTGACCTACAGGCACATTTATTAGTGAGTAATGCCCATTTATATCTGTAACTGCATATATCTTATGTCCCTTTAATATTACTGTTACTCCAATTATTGGATCTCCAGATATTAAATCTATTACACGTCCTTCTACTATGGTTGTATCTTCTGCATATGTATTAAAAGGTCCTGACACAATGTAGTTGAATACCAAAATTGACACAAAAATACGTAATCTAAATTTCATCCTATTGTTAATTTCTCCCTATGCTTTCAATTTTTTATTATTTTATATTAGCTTAAATCTTACAGGTTGATAGATCTTAACCGTAATCGGTTTGAGATTCTTATCTATACTAGGTTTATAATACTTTCTTTTGTAACAATTAACTGCTGCTTCTTCTAACCCATATCCAAGTTTTTTGCCCACTGGACGGGCGCGCAAAACGCGTCCATTTTTTCCAATAATTAACTCTAATATTAAGGCTCCTTCTACCCCCTTCGATCGAGCAACTGGAGTATATTCTGGTGTTATTTCAGGTTTCAAATCTATTGGTGCTGAGGCATTCCCAATAATTGGATTTACAGCTCCATCTATTGAAGAAGCTAGTCCTGGATCTCCAGTGACATTTTCAGCATCTGGATCGACTAATTTCTTCTTTTTCTTATTCTTTAAATATTGATTTCCAAAAACTTCATCAATTTCTACATATGATATTGAAGATGAAATTCTTTTTTTCTTATAATTAATGAAATCACCCATGTCAATTAGGGTAACATTCATCTCATCAAATTCTTGTTCTCGTGATGCATTAGCGAAATCCCAAGTAAATGTGTATATAAAGAATTGGATAAGAGCTGTAAAAATGAATATAAACCAGATTAAGTGTTGTTTAATAAATGATGCATTTTTTTTTAAAGTATTGAAATTAGAAAGAGGTAATTCTGATATAATTGATTTATTGATTGGATTAATTATATTTTTTTTTATAACTAACATTTTATTTTACCTCCTGCTCAATACCATTGACCTTTTGTTTCTTTTTTTATTTGAATCAACAGCCAGTCCTACCTTTGAGATTCCTGCAAGCTTTACTTGATCAAGAATATCTAAAAGGTTTGAGTATTCTGTTTTACCTTCTGCTCTAAGTATAACAGCTACATCTGGATGAAGTCTTTTTGCTGTTCTAAGCCTTGAAGGTAGAGTCTGAATTTTTTTTATTTTTTTATCATTCCAATAGATGTTACCACCAGTTTTAATAGTTATTGCTACCTTATGTGGTTCCCTTTTTACAGCTGCAGCTTTAACCTTTGGCAAACTTATAGGTATAGTCCTATATCTTGTAAACTCCGCTGTTACCATTATAATAATAATAAGTACTAACATTATATCGACAAGTGGTGTAACATTTATTCCACTTATCTCTTCCTCACTTCCTGTATTACTTGCTGCCATAATATTCCTCCCTTAAGATTTAAATTATTATGCTATCTCTATTGCTAAGTCAGGTAGATCGACTTTATCTATTTCTTTATTATTTTTGTCTTTTTTGATTTTTGAATTTTTTTCTGGATCATCATTTAAACTTGTATTTATTTTTATCTCAAATGCTGCACGCATACCTGAAATCATTTTTACAATTTCTTCAGCATTAGATAGTTTATTCTTTACCTGTTTTGTAAAAATATTAAATATAATAACGCAGGGAATAGCTACTCCCAATCCGAATGCGGTAGCAACGAGCGCCTCTGAAATACCAGCCATTACTACTGCTGGACCTGCGTCACCCATGGTTGCTAAATCGCGAAATGCCTTCATAATTCCAAGCACAGTTCCTAAAAGACCAATAAATGGTGCGTTGTTACCTAAAGTTGATAAAAAGACGAGTCTCTTTTCTAATCCGCGTCTTTCAGATTCCATTGCAGCTTTTGAAAACTCATTTATAGTCATGTTTCCAAATTCCCATCCCTGTAAAGTCTTTGAAGCAACCCGTCCCTCAAGACCAAATTTTTTATTGCCTATCTTTTTTACCAGATTTTTACTGTCATTGGGATCTTCACTGAGGGAATTAGTTATAATATCCATCAGCTTATCATTCTGCCCACGGTTCTTAAACAAATACCATGACCGCTCTATAGCTATCGCAATAGCTAAGTTAAATAAGATTATTAAAATCCAAACTGTAGGGTCGTTTCCAATCTCAAATTATACGGCATAAGCCAGGTAAGAAAGCGAACCAACCTCTAAATTTGTTTT
>JAXHTB010000303.1:0-5053 GCA_034190185.1 Spirochaetota bacterium
TATAGGATCGATTATTTCTTGAGAAATATCGATGCTTTTAAGTACATCGATTGTTTCACTTTCTGATAATGATTGGAATTTTAATTCAAAACATCTGGAAATAAGGGTTGGAAGCAGTTTTCCCTTGCTGGAGGATACTAATATAAGATAAACATTTTCATGAGGTTCTTCTATGGTCTTTAAAAGCGCATTTTGCCCCTCTTTAGTAACTCTGTCAACACTGTTTATTATTACACCTGTCTTGCCAAATGTTGATTTTAAGGTCAGCCTTTCAATAAGCCACCTAATAGAACCCGCTTCTCTTTTATCCCTGTCCCCAATTGGAATAACGCCCTTCTCATTTGGAGTAATTTCAATGAGATCAGAGAAGGTATCTTTTGCAATATGATTACAAATCGAACAGGATAGACATGGTGAATTATCACTGTCGCAAAAAAGAGAATTAAGAAATCTTTTTGCAATAATGCTTTTACCTATGCCAGATGGGCCTCTAAATAAAATTGTGTTGGGGATATTACCTTTTGCAAGCAATGATTCTAGATATCTAATCTGCTTTCTATGTCCTGTTATACCGCTTACATTCATTGTATTGTAATAAATTTATCTGTAATATTTTAAAATCGGTGGGTGGATACTATAAAAGAGTGTACTATTCCGAATTATAAAAAATCTACTTGCAAAAAAACATATCAATATAACAGATCTAATATCAGCCCCTTTATCTCCTCAATTGTTTTTAATAAATTAAACGCTTTGTTTGTTTCTCTGGTTATTGATGAGGATATCTCAAACATCTTCTGGTTTATCTCTTTAATAATCAAAAAATCAGCTTTATCATTTCTTAAACGCTTTAATACATCAGTCTTGAATCCATCATCAAGTATCGTTTTTAAAATCTTCTGCACCATAGCCTTATATTTCTCTAAGTCATACCTTGATTGACTATCGAGAAAGCGCTTTTCCTGCACACTCAGATCCTCAAGGAGTTCCTGAATTGAACCATGGATTTTGAAAGAAATTGTTTCCTCTAATGTTGTCTCAAATGTAGCCGCCTCTTTATTAACAGACTTGGTCTTTTTCTTTGATTTTATCCTTGTATTATCACCTTTAGTAGTTGTTGGAGTAATCTTTATCATATATCCTCAACCTTTTTATTTATAATACAATTTCCATCAAAAACAACCCCTTCTTCCATTAAAATACTCGGTGTAATAATATTACCTTTTACCTGACCAGATGATAACATTATTACCCTCTCAGTAGCAAAAATATTCCCCCTCACTACTCCACCAACTATAACAACCTTTGCTTTTATATCTGTAATTGCTTCTCCACTATGTCCTATTAATACCTTCCCATCGGTTTCAATTGTACCTTTAAACTTTCCGTCAATTCTAAGAAGACCATTTATAGTAAACTCTCCCTTAAACTCAGATCCCTCACCAATGATGCTGTTTACTATATGATCCTCAATCTGTTTTATTGGTCTTGCCATATCTTACTCATCAGTTATTATGAATTTTTCAATATGAACGCTTTTGTCGTTAAAGGATTCAAGTCAAGCGCTTGATACACACTTCTCCTGCCAATTACAGTCAAAGTCTATTGGCCTATTTAGCTGTTATTAATTCAGTTAGTCTATCTTCTTTATATTAAATCCCCTTATCTCCTATCTTACACTAATTTGTGGGTAGATGTCAGACATAGACCTTATTGGGTATCCTGCTCTTGTTTGATATTTTATATTGATAATTCTGCTAATTTATTTTTCTCAATTATTCAAATCTACTTATAAGGATAACTTACTATCTCTTGAGTTTATAGAAACTTCCCCTTCCAGATCTTTCCTTTTCTATTTTATCGCTAGCTAATAAATTGCCAATGATCTTTGTCAACTCAGATACTCTTATATCGAGTGTGACTGAAAGGTCTTGGATGGTTGAGGGTCTTCTCATAAGTGTAGATAACACAGCATCTTCACTATTTTTTATTTCAATAATTGCTGAAATATCGCTTGATGGCTCACCTACAATTTCGACATTAAGCGGTTTCAAATAAGATTTAATATATTTCAACTCCTGTTCAGAAGGAGATTCCACCCAATCCTCAGCTCCGGGCCTGTCAAGATGATTTAACTGTATAAGATCAGGGGAAATTTTTAAACATGCATCCCGAATTTTTTTGAGCTCCAATTCATCATCATTAAGTTCTGATATAATAAAGATCTCAAGAATAATTTTGCCTTCAAACTGCTGACTGAAATCGATCAGTCCTTGAACAAGCCTCTCTGGATTTGTTCCAAAGACTGGCCTATTAATTTTATTGAACATCTCCTCACTTACAGCATCTAGTGATGGAATAACTATATCAGCATTAAGAATCGATTTTCTTACAGACTCAATGAAAAGCAATGTCCCATTTGTTAAAACCGTTATTTTATATTCAGGAAAGTTCCCTTTTATATAATCGATTATATGCCCAATTCCGTTATGAAGTGTTGGTTCCCCTGATCCAGAGAAAGTAATCATGTCTAGTTTAGGGTTGGAGGATAGATAATTCTCTATCTCTAAAATAACTTGGTCAACCGGGACATACTCTTCAATCTTTGAAGTAAGATTTGTTGTTTCTCCACATTCACAATAGATACAGTTAAGAGAGCAGGTCTTAAAAGGAACAAGATCAATACCAAGTGATAACCCAAGTCTTCTAGAATTAACAGGGCCGAATAGATATTTCATAAATTGTATACCTCAGTAAACTTATCTAATGCCCTCATGATATAACCTAAGTCTATTGACTTCATTGACTTTCCCAAGTAGGAGCTCATCAGTTTTTGCAAGTCTATCCGCAAGGATACGCACCATTTTTGCTGAAAAACTGGGATTTTTCTTTAAAAAGACCTCTAGCTGTCTGATATTATCTATATAAGCTAACTTAACATCTCCTATTGAATTGGCATTTGCGCTTCGTGGGCTATTGTTAAAAAGAGATATTTCACCAAAAAAATCACCTTTCTTCAGGTTAGCTACTGTAATCTTTCCATGGGTGTTAGACAATGAAATCTCTACCATTCCTTCAAGGATAATATACATCCTTCTTTCGACCTTGCCAGATGCAATAATTCTCTCACCATCAGAATATCTTAAAATTCTTGGCGCCATAAGTTCTCCAATATCCTAATCGTAGGATTCAGATCCAAGATAGGTTACAGGTGGAACATTCATAAGCCATCTAAGTGTATTTTTAAGTTTCATAGATTGCACAAAGAGATCATGAATTGGCTGCTCACCAGGATCGAATATCGGACTTTTCCAGTAGAAGGATAACCATTCCTGAATCCCGAACATAGAAGCTCGCTTTGCAAGATCAAGAAACAGAGTAAGGTCTAAAACAACAGGAGCTGCGAGGATTGAATCTCTGCAAAGAAAATTAACCTTAATTTGCATAGGATAACCAAGCCACCCAAAGATGTCAATATTATCCCAACCCTCTTTATTATCTCCTCTTGGTGGATAATAATTTATTCTAACTAGATGGCATAGATCTTTATAAAGCTCAGGATAGACATCAGGCTTTAATATCTGATCAAGAACCGAGAGCTTACTTACCTCCTTTGTCTTAAAGGAATCGGGGTCATCCAGTACCTCCCCATCTCTATTCCCTAATATGTTAGTGGAGTACCATCCATCCAAACCGATCATTCTGGCTTTAAGACCAGGAGCAATGATTGTTTTCATAAGGGTCTGTCCGGTCTTAAAATCCTTTCCGCTTATAGGTACTTTGTTCTTATTTGCTAACTCTCTTAATGCAGGGATATCTATACATAGATTCGGGGCGCCATTTGCAAAGGGTATTCCCAGATCTAGAGCTGCATAAGCATATATCATGCTTGGGGCAATATATTCATTGCTCTCTTTCAAAGCCTTCTCAAAATTTTCAAGAGTATCGTGTACTCCAAAAACTATTTCCTGATAAATTTCAGTGCTGGCACACCACACCATCACCATACGACTTATATTTCTTTCTTCTTTAAATCTTAATATATCATCTTTTACCATCTGAGCAAGATCCCAATAGGATGAGGCATCCTTGATCCAGTGCCCATCAAGTTTCTTTACATAATCTTTATTAAATACAGCTTTCCATGGCTTGATCTGGGATAACTCTTCTTTTACAAGATCAATTTCACGCTGCTGCAGTACTTGTGATTTTGTTGCTGCATCATAGCAATTATCTTCAAATATATCCCAACCACCAAATTCTAGATCATTGAGATCTGCTAATGGAACGAACTCATTTATTTTTTCATGTTTTGCATTTTGTCCTTTACTAACCTTTATACTATCCATCTGTGTTACTGAACCAACAGGTGTGTTTAAACCCTTATTGATCAAAAAAACACCTGCAATAAATGTTGAACTTACAGCTCCAAGTCCAGGGATTAGCACACCTAATTTTCCTTCAGGTTTGATTATTTCTGTATTTTTTAAAGTCAATTTTTTTCTCCTTTTCCAAAAAAACTATTATATATTTTAAATCGGTTGATTTCTTTATATCAAGAGTTAAAATAAAGTTTAATAATGTACCATTGAATTGACCTTTTGTTTATAGTCAAGGAAAAATATAAAGAAAAAATTAAGAAAAGCAACAGTTTTACTTGAAAAAAATCGATTTATAAATTGAAATAATAATATTTACTACATAATTCATCTTTTTATATAGTTTTAAGTGATTGAAAGTTCAATCTGATTTCAGAAGGAATGATGGTAAAAAATCAGTCAGTACAATATAAACTCGATTATTAAAATTCTTAGCTACTGATATACTCGGATTTTCACGGACTGTTTGTGCGGCTTGACTACAAAAAAATAATACTATAATTCTATAGGGAAAATCGGTGTTTCATCCGTGTCAATCCGTGGTGAAAAAAACACCTTCAACGTCCAACGCTTTAGCACCGAGGACGGCCCTGGCATCCGCACCACCGTCTTCTTCAAAGGCTGTCCGCTCCGCTGCGCCTGGTGCCACAACCCAGAGGGGAGAGCCCCTCTGG
>JAXHTB010000304.1:0-4989 GCA_034190185.1 Spirochaetota bacterium
AAAAAAATCAACTAAAAAATTTACCTCCATAATTCATTTATCTTAATAACATTTAAAAAATTACATATGATCATAAATATTTACAATAATAATAAAAAAAATGTCACGATCAGTTAATATTTTACGCTTATATAAGATAAATCGATTTAGGAATCCCAATTACTTAAATTTGCCTCAATTATAAATTAGGTAATTATTGATTGCGGAAATAATCACAAACATTTTTTCACATAAGAATAATTAATATCCCTATCTGTATTTAAAATTGTGGGATAAATATTCCTTTTCGATTATCAATTAATATTAATAAATCAACATTTAAAATGAATTACAATTATTAACAATACCAGATAATAATGGAGGTGATTTATGAAACCAAATAATAGATTTATATAACTGAGGCATTAGTGCAAAATATCGATGCTGTTTATATCCATAACAATGCGATTATAGATATTATTGAAACCATTATTATATCAGAGATTTTTTTGCAGTAATGCTGATAATACATTCCTTTAATAAATATCAAAAATAGCTTTAATCTTGATAGTATTTGTAAAAATTATTATTAGGAGAATAAAATGATCTTTTCAAAAAAACATTACTATTTTTTATCGATTTTATTATCTCTAATTATTATCCCCTTTGCTTCATGTGATTGTGACAAAAATAATTCTTCCGAAGATGCACCTGTAGAAGTGGAGGTTGAAATTATCGAATCTACAAATGAAAATTTAGATATTGAAATTGGTTTGCCTCCTCTTGAATTTGTTGAGGTTGAAACTGAACAATTTGGCAATTTTAAAAGAATAAAAAAACCCTCTAAAAACTTTAAACTTAAAGGTGGAGGGAATGGCAGTGGTGATAGTTTCTCCAAACCAGAAGTCCCAATTTTATTAAAATATGTAGCACTTCCTATTGGGGAAACATTAAAGGCATCAGACATCACAATAACTTATAGCAATGAGGATATACATAAAGGGATAAGATTGTATCCTACACAGAAGCCCCGTCGGGATCATATTGATGAAGATGATGATGAGGCATTCGATTTTAATGAAACAATATACAAAGATTCCGAAATTAAGATTGGGGATGTTTCAGTAAAAGATGCAAATAATGATAGCGCATCGGATACGAATATATGGGAGGTAAAACTCAATCTTGTTGAGTATGATCCACAAACCGAAACTTTACATGTACCAGATTCGGTCAGTTTTAGTATCAAATTCCCAGGTGATACAAGCTGCTATTCGCAAAAAAGGGACTATCAGGGAGATCAATACCAATTTGAACAGATGGATAAAATAGATGAATGGATTGAATCCCTACCAAAATCACTGAATAAATCTGTAATAAACGAAGAGTTAATAAATAATCCAGAGTACACTAGGACATATGTATTTCAGCCCGTATTTGAGGATATACCAGTATTTAGAGGTGCTCACCTTATTATCATAACCCACCCTGATTTCAGAACTGCTGCAGATACACTAAAAGAACATAAGATCTCACGCGGTATAAACTCCTATGTTATTGAAACAGGATCAGATTTTTTAGGAACAACTGATATAGAGATCAAAAACTACTTGCAGGTTGTTTATGAAAACTGGATGGTGAGACCTAAATGGGTACTTTTAATTGGAGATGCTGAATTCATTCCAACTCACTATACTGGATATATTAACACTTGGGATCCAGCAGAGAACAGTGGTGATATGTTCTATGGTCAGTTTGGAAGCGGTGATACATCATTAAAAATTCCTGTTTTTGGTATTGGCAGACTTCCAGTAGATACAATTGAAGAGGCTAACGATCTTGTAAACAAGATCATAGAATTTGAGAATAATCCTCCTGGTAGTCCTATATTTTTAGATAATTCATACTACTACACCCTAACCTTTGCTGCAGAATTTCAAGATGTAGATGATGACCATCCAATTCCAGATGGCAGAGCAGCCAGATGGTTTGCAGAGACATCAGAGCATATTAGAAACTACTTGCTAACAGAAGATATGGAAGTAACAAGGATATATAAAGCAACACCATACAATTGTGATCCCCAATTCTGGTATGACGGCACTCCACTGCCACTAGATCTTCAAAAACCAACATTTGCTTGGGATGGAGATAAATATGATATATTTGATGCTGTAAACAATAACAATGGAACCTCAATACTATATCATAGGGACCATGGGGCATACTACGGTTGGGGGACTCCTTCATTTGATACAGACGATCTTTCCAGTATAAATGTTACTGACAATGAATTCCCTGTTGTTTACAGCATTAACTGCTCAAGCGGTTTCTTTGATAATGAGACTGCAGCAGAGCATTTAGCCCCCTTAGCATCAGGTTTATACTGGCATTCAGCAGCTTCTCTACCGACATTGGAAATTTGGGCTGAGGAATTTATAAAGAAAACCGACGGTGCTATTGCATTGATCTGTGATACTAGAGGAAGCTCAACAGTATTAAACAACGATCTGGCAAAAGGACTTTTTGACGCAACTTGGACAGATTACCTTCATTATGGCTCCTCAACTCCCATTAGGAAGCTTGGAGATGTCTTAAATCATGCAAAAGGTTATGTAAAATATATGGGCTATGATGATGATAAAACCAGACAGGAGTTAAATATATATAATCTGCTTGGGGATCCCACCATGGAAGTTAAGTCATCTCCACCTATGAGTATAATGGTACAAGCCCCTGTATGGCGCTCTGAAACCATGCAGATAGATATACCAATTCAGTTTCTTAATACACCGAAGCAGCCATGCTATCATTGTCCTCCAATTATTGCTGTTGCTTTTGATGATTTTGGCAATGAAATTGGAAGGACTATTTTAATGAATGATGAGATTAAGGATGAAAATACCCTAGGATTACAACTAGATCATAGCAATACTAAGCAGGTGAGACTTGTTATTTCTGGAGCTGATATTAAAACCGAGACTACAGTTGTTGATTTATAGTAGAATTCCATAAAATTTATTATACATACTTTTGTTCCCATACTATACTTGGGAACAAAAGTATAAAATGTTACTTTTCTTCACTTATTTCGCAGATAGTCTTATATTCACCCAGCAAATGTTCAACCTCTGATAATTCAGTTAATCAAGCGCAAATGTATTGACAAAATGCATATATAATTATAATATTATAATAGCATGACTGTACAGCTTTCAAATTGCCATATCAAGTACCTAATCAGTCTTAATATTATGTATAATGCATAATTCTGATTCTATTTTCGTCTCTTCTTCTAAGATCTTTATGTATTTATATATATTATACAGCAATAATTAATATACTTCAATAAATTATAAATTCCATATAATAAGATAACTAAAAAATGTTTAAAAAAATATACAATTCATCAATAATACTCCTTACAATCCTCTGTTTCTCTTCTTTCATGTCCTCATGCTCCACTGAAGAAGATAATGAAAATATAGAATCAACATATCATTCACCTGAAGAACTTGAATCGTACTTAACAGCAATTAATCAAGAGTTTAAGGAAATTACTTATTTAGAACCTGTGGGGGAAAGCTCTTTTGGAAAAACAATATGGGCTTTGGTAATATCGGACATTCCGTTAGAATATGAGTCAGAGCCGAGAATAAGATTAACAGGTTCTATTCATGGGAACGAAAATATTACAACAGAGATACTTATCCGGTTTATCGATTTTCTTACTTCTGGATACAATAAAGATCAATATATTACAGAACTAATAAACACAAGATATTTGGTATTTATACCTATGTTAAATCCTGATGGTGTTGAGTTAGAATCAAGGTATAATGCAAGAGAAGTAGATCTAAATAGGAACTTCAGCATTTCATGGGCACCATCAAACCACCATGGAGACACTTCATTCTCTGAACTAGAGTCTGCTTCAATAAGGGACTACTCCCTTTATATGCAATTTCACTCATCATTATCATTTCATTCAGGGGCTGTTGTCGTTAATGTTCCCTTTGATTATGCTAGTAGATTCAATGGGGGTGATTGTCCCTTAGAATATGATCTGGTTGAATATCTTGCAAAAGTATATTCAAAATCAGGGAAATTCCTTGAGACACCAGGTATACTGAATAACACTCACGTTGATGAGGGAATAATCAATGGTGGTGACTGGTTCTATGCCTTTGGAACTATGCAAGACTGGAGTTATTTGCAGTCCGGATGCCTCGATTTTACAATTGAGATATCAAATGAAAAGAAGCCTGAATCGTTTGAAAAAATAGATGAGATATATCAGTATAATGAAGAATCTATCCTTGCTTTTATCGATGCATCGGGTATGGGTCTCTATGGACAGATTACAGATACAGATAGTAAACCTGTATTTGCGGAAATAATAATTGATGATGCCGATATTATTACAACCTCAGATCCTCTAGGATACTATCACAGGATACTGCTCCCTGGAAGTTATACTATTTTAATAAATGCAGAGAATTATGAAGAGTATTCACAAGAGATCGAAATTTCAGAAGATTCTCCTTATCAAGAGATAAACATATCCCTTGAAAAATTATAAATTATTACTTTTTCCGATCCTTAATATTTGGCTTTTTTTCGCTATGTATCAGGAACAAGACTATTATCAAAGCTTTTTTCGGAAGGAGTTGTCAGCCATATTAGTCTGTTAAGATAAATAAAGCGGCGAACAACATATGGTAAGGCTTTCAGCAGTACCCTGCAGCAGAACCTAAGCGTCCACAAGAACAAGAACTACCAGAAGGTGAGAAATAAATTACTTAAAATTTATAATTTTTTGTGATGTAGCGCTTATTAGCACCCAATCCTTATTGTATCCCCAAACAGCCCAATATAAATCGATCCCACTAGGAACGATGTAATTTGTAGTTGTAAAATCTTTGCTAATCTCATCAAATGTGTACAAATATGACAAAGATACACTGGTTCTGCTGAAACCTGACAAACCAGATCTGCTCCCCCCTTCCA
>JAXHTB010000305.1:0-4965 GCA_034190185.1 Spirochaetota bacterium
CGCAAGGCTTGCAGCTATTATCCCTTCTATTATCGTATATAATTCAAAATCATATATCGATTTTATATTTTCTGCCCTGTCATTTTCTATACTATTAAATAAAAATGTTGAATCAATAGTTGGCGCCTTAATATTCGCGGCATTATTGAGACGATCTGTAGATGAAAATGAGGTTTGTAAAAATATTATCTTATTAACTATTAACGAAATCGATTTACTTAAGTGTGAATTAGATATGAATACAGATAGAATATTTGATTTAAGTATAAATCCAGATACTTTTCTTTCAATACTAGAAGAATATAGAATTATAATGTATAATATAAAGGATATGGACGAAAAGGAGAAGGCAGAAGAAGTAATATGCTCTTATATAAATAAAAAAAATAAAACCCCAATAAAGAGAGCAACAGTTAATCATCCAATTTGCATAATTCCATACGCTATCTTTCTAGTAGACAAATATTATCATAATTATTCAGATATACTCTTTATTGCTGCAGAAGAAGGCGGAGCTACATCGATTTTATGTACATTAATAGGATCTCTTATAGGTTCTTTGTATGGTACTGAATCAATTCCTTCAGAGCTTTTAGATAAACTTATAAATAAAAAAAGGATCAATACTATTGTGGATACTATTTCTAAAAAAAGGGTATTAAAATCTACAATTGATGATTTTATAAAAACTGAGGCTTCACTAACAGCAAAAGAGTTTCAGGAATTAAACGCAAAAATTAAACATATTACACAGAAAAAAAAGATAAAGAAAAAAAAGACAATAGTGGATAGAGAAGCAACTCTTTCAAAGCATGTGGTAGAAAGTTGGACAAAAATTGAGAAGGCAAAATGGCGGAAAAGGCTCGAAGAATAACAATAATTTCAGCAATAATTTAATAATCTCTGAAGGTATTTTAAAAATTAAACACAGCAATTTTTAAAAATTCCATATGATTTACTTCAACATCATTATCTATACTGCCTTTATAAAGGGGAGCAAAAAAATATATACTTTCCCCTTTTTATTACTATATCTTCTTTATGGCTGCTAATAGTTGTGGAAATGGAATAAAAAAACAGATACTATTGCAGCCATTTTCAATCTTTATATTATAATAAATTTATTTTCTTTATATTAGCTATATTGCTTTATTAAAAACTTGTTATCTAACGGATAGGCTTATTTGTGATTCTTGTCCACTTAACCTGATATTTTCTGCCTTTTATCTCAACAACACCTTTGAAAAGTTCATCAGTTGAAGTAACTCTGCCGATGTGCCATGCTCCTTTTCTGTATGAATCCTGGCTTATTTCTTCCCTATGTCCTGAACCATGATAAAGAACAACCCTATTCAGCCTTAATTCAGACTTGTCAGCCTTATGTGACGGCAACACAATCTTTACCCATTTCTGTTTGCCATTTAAAAAGAGTACTTCAGCCTGATTTTTTGTTGCTGGGGTAGCAGGTGTAAGTATCTTCCCAGCGTAGTATGAATTTTCCATAAGCGAGGTGTTCTCATACCATGCGCATAATACCTCTCCCTTTTTAAAATCAACTCCTCCGGTTAATGTTGAAGCTGGGATGCTGCTGGCTATACCACTAATACCTCCAGCATCATCAACATAATTTTTAACAGATGAACAGGATATAGTTCCCCAAAGAGCAGTAACAGCCAAAATGACATATAATCTTTTCATTTATTTACCTCCAGGCAAGATTGAAAGATATAGTTTAATGAAAATATATATAATAATCATTATAACAAAGTCAATGAAAAAATGTATCTTTTTAAAGATAAAGTTCAACCTTACAGAAATTATGGCTTAATTTGTCATTTATTTTTTTTCAAAATATTTTTAAAAATTGGGATGTTTTAAAGGGATATATGGAAATGAAAAGAATAAAAGAAAATCTGAGTGAGCAGGGAATAGTTTTTTCAAGTCATTATATAGAGAATTCGCTATAGTTCCTGTCAGTACCCCTGTTATAATAAAAAATATTCAAAAGGAGTTGACTAAGAAGATAAATTATTTTCTACATAAATACTAACAGATTAATAAATATTTGATAAAGGAGTAATTAGTATGCCAGAGGTTGCGATATTTCTTGGAAGTGATTCGGATTTGCCAAAAGTGAAAGCGTGTTTTAATATTTTTAATGAGTTTGGCGTTTCCTTTGAAACATCGATTTCATCGGCTCATAGAACACCAGAAAAAATAAAAGAACAGATTGAAACAGCAAAAGATAGAGGCATAAAAGTCATCATAGCTGTTGCAGGTGGCGCTGCTCATCTGCCTGGTGTTATAGCTTCTCACACTACACTTCCGGTTATTGGAGTTCCAATTGAGACACAGATTGCAGGAGGGATTGATTCCATACTATCTATACTTCAGATGCCCTCTGGAATTCCAGTTGCCACAATGCCTTCAGGCCAAGCTGGCGGGGCAAATGCAGCCCTTTACGCAATATGCATTCTATCCCTATGCAATAAAGAATATGATTCCAAGCTTATAGAATATAGAAGAAAAATGAAAGAAAAAATATTTGAAAAAAATAATAGATTAAAGTCAATTGGACCTTTAGAATACATTAAAGAGCTTGAGGAGAAGAAATGACAGATCCTGAAATTGCGATTGATACAAATACCAGGGTGATAGTCTTCGATTTTGGATCGCAATATACTCAGCTTATTGCCCGCAGGATAAGAGAATTTCATGTTTATGCTGAAATAGTTCCTTATTTCTATTCAATAGATGAGATTAAGAAAAATCCTCCAGGAGCAATTATTTTGTCAGGAGGACCTTCATCCCTCTATGAAAAAAATGCCCCTAATATTAAGGCTGATATCTTAAATATGGGCATTCCTGTTCTTGGTATTTGCTATGGTCTTTATGTAATTGTTAATACATTCATGGGAGAGATAGTCGCTTCTCCTCATAAGGAATATGGAAGAGCAGAAATAGATATCAAAGTTGATTCGCCGCTATTTGAAAAACTTGAGAGCAGAGAAACAGTCTGGATGAGTCATGGTGACAAGGTCGTTAAACCTCCGCCTGATTTTAAGGTTATAGCAAGTTCAGGCAATTCCAGAATAGCGGCTATTGAAAATTGCGAAAAAAAAATATTTGGTGTTCAGTTCCATCCAGAGGTCTTTCATACTGTTCATGGTAGTGAGGTTATAAAGAATTTTCTTTTTAATATATCAGGGCTCAAACCTGAATGGACCATGAAATCCTTTATTTCATCATCAGTTAATCTCATAAGGGAGCAGGTAAAGGATGGGACTGTTTTGCTTGGGCTCTCCGGGGGTGTTGATTCATCTGTTACTGCAATGCTCCTTCATCAAGCTATTGGAGACAGATTACACTGTGTTTTTGTAAACAATGGTCTTTTACGGAAAAATGAGCATCAATTAGTAGTTCATCGATTTAAGCGACATATGGCTCTAAATCTGATAGATGTTGACGCTAGTAAACGATTTCTTGGCAAGTTAAAGGGAGTAAAGGATCCAGAGAAAAAAAGAAGGATTATCGGCCGGGAGTTTATAAAGGTTTTTATAAAGGAAGCCAAAAGGATAGGCAGATTCGATTACCTTGCCCAAGGAACATTATATCCTGATGTAATTGAGTCAGTTTCAACTAAGGGACCTTCTGATACAATAAAAAGTCATCACAACAGAACACCTGAGGTGCTTAAGCTTATAAAATCAGGAAAAGTGATTGAGCCTCTGAAAGAGCTGTTTAAGGATGAGGTCAGAGAACTTGGCCGGGAGCTCAATATGCATGAGGACCTTATTAACAGACACCCCTTTCCTGGGCCAGGTCTTGCGATCAGGATTATCGGAAAAGTTACTGAGGAAAGGATCCGGATCTTGCAGGAAGCTGACGATATCGTAGTTAATGAGATAAAAAAAGCAAACTTGTACAATGAACTCTGGCAGAGTTTTGCAGTGCTGCTGCCTGTAAGGTCTGTTGGAGTTATGGGTGATAAGAGAACCTATGAAAATGTTGTAGCTATTAGGAGCGTAACCTCATTAGATGCGATGACGGCTGACTGGGCATATCTCCCAAAAGAGGTATTAAGAATTATGTCTAATAGAATCATCAACGAAGTAAATGGAGTAAACAGGGTTGTTTACGATATTTCATCAAAGCCGCCAAGCACTATTGAATGGGAATGATCTACCTATTCTCCTTAAGCGCTCTTTGAATCTCCCTTTTTGTGTCTTTTTCCTGTAGGGTCTTTCTTTTATCATATTTTGTTTTCCCTTTTCCCAAACCCAACAGTACTTTAACCTTGCCGTTTTTAAAATATAGTTTTAACGGGATAAGAGAATAACCCTTTTCCTGAAGTTTTCCAGTTAATCTTTTTATTTCCTGTTTATGAAGAAGCAGCTTCCTCTCTCTCATCGGTTCGTGGTTAAATCGATTACCCATTTCGTATATTGAGATGTTCATGCCTACAATAAAGGCTTCTCCGTTCTTGATCCTAACATATGCTTCTTTAATGCTCACCTTCCTGTTCCTGATAGATTTAACTTCTGTTCCGACAAGTACTATACCAGCTTCATAGGTGTCTATAATTTCATATTCATATCTTGCATTTTTATTGTTTGCGATATCTATTTTCTTTTCTTGCATGAGGTTTTCGCCTTAGGTTATATGTTTACTGCTATGGGATACACCATAGGTGCTTTCTCTACTTTTTAATTATTTTCAGATTAGAGCTGATTTTAGTAATTAGTTCTATTTATGGAATATCAAATTTCGGCGCAAGCAGTTTTTGTAGAAATGACACAAATAAAACTTAAGGATTCTGTATAATCGTTACCCGAAAATAGTCTGAATCCTGAATATGTAAACAGCAAGTTAATACAAGAATGTTATTTAAGAATTTATGATAAGTTATTGTTTATATAAAGTAAATTTATTTTTTTTGTCGATATTATTATCAGGAATTAGTAA
>JAXHTB010000306.1:0-4943 GCA_034190185.1 Spirochaetota bacterium
GGAAGGGATATGTTATGAAATATTTTTATTTTATTTAATATAATTACCGAAAAATATAACAAGGATCATAGTTTAAGGATTGGGAGAATAATAGTTTTGAAGATATTTGCCTTATATTTATTGAGTTGCATTTTTTAAATATTAGATCCTATTTTCTGTTGACTAATTACTATTATATGATAATTTACTATGTTTATATCTTTCTTTAAATATATGTTTATTAAAAAACTAAAGATTTTAGTATAAATTGTTAAATCGGAATAGTAATTGCGCTTTTAATAAAGGAGTTTTGTATGAAACTAAGAGTAAATTTCATTATTTTATTGTTATTTTTTCTCTATTCCTGTGTCTCTGCGACTTTTGTATTAACAGGCAACAAATACTCACCTTTATCAGAGAATGATGAGGTTAAGGTTGTTAGTTGGGGTGATAAGGGGAAATATGAGGTTATTGGATTAGTTGACATAGGGGAATCAACACTTGAGAGCAGGGTTGAAAAAGCAAAAGAAATTGCAAGAGAAAATGGGGCTGATGCAATAATGCCTAAGGGTAAAGATGAATTGAATGATGATAGCAGTGGATTTTTATTACAGAGTTTTGTGATATTACGCACAAAAGAAGAAGATATTGTCAATAATCAGGAATTCGCTGAAGAAGAAGATAGTGATGAAGAAGAAGCGGAAGTAGAAGAGGAAGAGTTGCCTAAAGAGGAAGAAAAATCTCCTCAATATTCAAATCTTCCAAGAGCTACATTTAAACTTCTATTAAACGACCTTGAAACGCTAGGAGGTGAAAATTTCCGCGGTTCATTGTATCCTAATCGTTTTGTAAAAGTTCCTTTAGAACTAAAGTCCTACATAGAAAAAGACAATAAGCTGCTTATTTTAAAGACACAAAGTGGAAAACGTACCCTTTTTCTTGTTGTTCCAAAGGAGGAACAGAAAAAATTGAAAGAAATGATAAGCAAAAAAAGAAAGTTAAATTTTGCTTATACTCCTATTGCAGTTTATAAATCAAAGTACCCTGTTCTGAAATATCTTGATGAGATATTAGAATGATAGGCAAATATTCATTTTGAATATAAATTTCTGCAATTTTTTTCAGATCCTTGACTTACCTTTCAAATCCTTCAGAAATGATTAGCAATCATAGAAGTATATGTATGATAATTTAATGAATAAATTTGACTTGCTGCTTATTAATTTATTAGTATTTAGACATCCTATCGCAGAGTGAATTGGTATATCGATTGTTATTTATATCCTATATCAGAAGGCCATATTTTGTAGTAGGCTTAACTTATTAAAGATTTGAAAACGCGGAAATGAAATATAGTTTTGAAATAACTATTAATGAATAAAAAAAACAAACGGGATGGACTATCCCGTTTGCTGCAAAGGGCCTTCCATCTGTTAATTATTCTGGTAAACACGAAAGACCAAATTGAGTGTAAAATGTACTTACTATATTATCGGATGAAATTGACTATAATTAAGTGTATTATTTGTATCTTATGAGAATTTTATTAATTTGACCTTAATTTAATGATTTTTATAAAATAAACCATCCGTGGGTTATTTGGCTGCATAAATATGTAAATCGATATTTTTAAATTGAATAGTTAATAAATAGGTCATAGAAATATTAAATGTATAACATATTAGAGAATGGAGTTATTAAATATGTTTATATCTTTAAATAAATATTGTCAATTATATTTAATTTGGAAAATATTGATTTGTAACTATCTTTTATTATTATTTGTATTTCTACTAAGCAGTTGTATTACTGGTGAGAGAAATGATAATTCAACCTTTTCTAAAGCATTAAGGAGCATAAACGGAGAGCCTGTTGTGCCACGTAAAGCAAATAGAATTATTATTCCATATTTTTATAATTTTACAACTGTTTCCTCTGTTACGGATAAGATAACATTAAAAGTCAGGGAGCTTATAAGTATGGATGGAAGACTTGCAGTTGTATCTGATAATAAGGACGCAGACTTAAGGCTTATAGGAAAAATTGTAAAATATCATTTACAACCGGTTCAGTATGGAAATTTTGGACAGCCGGTTAGAAAAAGATTAAGGATATTAGCAACAATTAAATTAGTTGACATAAAAAATAATAGGGAGATTTTTTTTGAGAAGGACATTCAATCCTTTGAAATATTCTCAGATCAGATACCTCCTATTGTGGACGAGGCAGTTGTTAGAGATAGGGTATTGGATAATATGGCAAGAAGAATTTCTATAAAGATATTAACTGGGTGGTATACTGATTTAATGTCTCCTATTGAAAAGGGGAAAAAATAAAATGAGCTCAGCAAGGTTCCCAACCTCGAAACAGCTTAAAAATGATCTTAGTAAAAAAAGATTGGAGAAGATATATCTGTTTCTTGGGGAAGAGGAGAAAGAGAAGGAGAAATTTATTAGAGAAATTGTTAATATCCTGTTTGAAGGACGGGATGAGAACAACTATTCTATTGGAAGATTTCATATTGAAAATGATGAACTCATGGATGCTGTTAGTTTTTCTCTTTCTCAATCTATGTTTTCTGAAAGAAAGGTTTGTTTAATGTTGAATATCAATGAGATACAGTCAGTAAAATCGAACCTTGATCTGTTGAATGAAACATTAGACAATCTTCCGGATACCAACACCCTTATCCTGACAAGTAGAGAAAATAAACTACCAAAAATTTTTAAGCCGGAAATTGTAAAAAGGATAAAGGTTTTCCAATTTTGGAGACATTTTGAAAATGAACTCCATAGCTATATAAATATGTCTCTTAAAAAAAACGGAATAGATATCGATTATCAAGCTATATCTCTTCTAATAAAGCTCCTTGGCAGAAATATGAGTAAAATTGATGAAGCAATAGAAAAGATAATAAATTTAGGAGAAGGTGTAGCAATTACATCAGAATTTATAAGAGAAATTGTTCATGATGAAAAGGAGACTACAATTTTTGAATTTATAGACGCGCTTTTCAGTAAAAAGGACAATGTTTATAATTTATTAAAGAAGCTTGTAGAAGACGGGATACATGAGCTTGTAATACTCTCTATGATATCTCAACATACTGAAAAGCTTGAGAGATATCATCTGCTGTTTCAAAAAGGGTTACAGGAGCATGATATATTAAAGGAAATAAAGGTGATCGCCAGGAACCGTGATAATTTCTTAGAACAGGTAAAAATATACCCTGTAAATAGTATTAGAATGATCTTCCCATTAATATATGAAACAGATTTCCGTATCAAAAGTTATAACTATTCAAAAAGATTTGCTGCAAATCCAATTTTTGATCTTGTAACTTATATTCTTTATTATCTATGATAACTTTAGCCTATCTCAATGATCTATATTCTCACCCTTCAAAGAAAAGCGAGACTAAACGTCGAGCAGCAATAAAACATCCACTTTATGCAATAAAATAATCCACGGATGGTTTATTTTATTAACAATTTAAAAAAAATTGATTTAGTTATGTTTCAGGAATGAGTAATAATATTTCTCTAAGGAATTTTGATCATAAAGTGAAGAAATTCATTTATATAGCAATAAAGATATCAATAGACTAACATGAAATATTTGCATGCAAAATGTATAATAAATGTTGATTTATTATTTCATAGAGATTATAATATTATCTATACTGATTGATAGATCGTTGTAGATTATATTAAAATATACAAATTCGAGTTTTAAAATGGGTAATACTTTAGACATTGCATCCAATAAATTATCTGAACAGACTAAAAAGTTGAATATTGCTTCTTACTATACTCATGAGAATGAGGAACTGGCAAAAGAGATGCTTAACGGCAATTATAACGATTTATTTGTAATAAAAGTAAAATTTTCAGCATCATCGCTCTTTGGCGCTTTTTTGCTTTTTTTCAACTTTCCATTTTCGACTTTACAGGATTTATATGTAATAGTTACAAGTTCCTTTGATGTCGATGATATTAAAACAGATATTGGTTGGAGGATTTTTGAAAAGGATATTAAAGAAAATTTAACCAAGGATGAACACGACAAAGGGTATACTCTATTACTTCAAGAAGAATTGACTGGATCCTTTACCTTACAGCCTGGATCCAATCAGAGAGGAAGTGAATTAAAAAAACAGCTTGAGCTTGATGATGAGATCATTATCCATAGAATTTTTAAAAAATTTATTATGGACCGAATGGGTTTTCAGAATATACATATCAGTGTTGATTATGAAGCAATCTCGTCTCTTGATATGGAATTGTACTCTTCAAGTAGTAAAAAGATCGATCCTAGGGAACTTACAAAGATTAATAAGGGCGAAGATGAAGAAGTTCAAATTGAAACTGATGAAGATGTTGATATTGATAAAGAAAATGCTGAAATGATTTTGCAGGGATCAATGATATTATCCCCCATTTCTGGAAAACCTGTATCAGATATAGCTATTGGTGATAGAATCAGGATTCATCTTGAAAAGAACCAAAAATCTGTTCATGTTGCAAAAGCATTTAAAGCATATGAAAATGATACAATTCAGCCAATTACAGGAAGAGTTGTTTCAATTAGAAGACAGTTAAGTGGAGGTTATAAAATATTCTCATTAATAGCAAAAGGAATCTATGTCAAAATTGAAGAGGAGGAAGAAAATATTAAAGTAGCTATTGATGAGACAGAAAACATTGGTAAACAGGATGATGAAAGTACAACTAAATCCAGGCTCATGTTAATAATTTCTGTAATTATTGGCATTATATTGATCTTAACAATGTTAATTATATTTTTATAGCTTTTAAGTTCGACAGGCAAGATTGAACAATTTCTTTTAATAGTTATAACAATGTTAGCTCTTTTTTCTTCTTCCTTTTTACGATAAATTTGGAGATGATTATTGAAATCTCATAAAGCAGTATCACAGGAATTGCCAGCATCATTTGTGTGAG
>JAXHTB010000307.1:0-4880 GCA_034190185.1 Spirochaetota bacterium
GCAGGTATGGTAATATCAACCTTTTCCATTTTTTCAGAAAGGCAGTTGTCACACATGCCGCAGTTTTCTGCAAAAAACTCCTCTCCGAAATAGTTCAGCAGAACAGAGCGTCTGCATTCCTCTGTTTCAGTATATTTTATCAAGGCATTGAGATGGATATTGGCAATGCGTTTCTCCTTTGGATCTTTTTCGTTAATAAAATATTTTATTTTTTGAATATCACCGTAAGAAAATAGAAGTAAGCAATGAGAGCGCTGTCCATCGCGGCCTGCCCTTCCTATTTCCTGATAGTAGCTCTCAATATTTTTTGGTAAGTCGTAATGTATTACAAAACGCACATTCGGTTTGTTTATTCCCATGCCGAATGCAATAGTCGCAACAATGATCTGCACATCGTCCTTGATAAAAAGCTCCTGATTTATATTACGGTCAGCTTCGGGCATGCCTGCATGATAGGGTCGAACGGAATATTCGCGCTCCACTAAAATCTGATAAAGCTCGTCAACCTGGCGGCGCGAGAAACAATAGATAATGCCGGACTGATTTTCAAATCTTTCAAGGAATCGGATGGTTTGATTTAATGGATTCTCTTTGGGAACAATCCGAAGAAACAGATTTCCCCTGTTAAAGCTCCCAATAAATTCCGAAGAAGCGTCAAAGTCAAGGCTTTTTATAATATCGTCCCTGACACGCTCTGTTGCAGTAGCTGTAAGCGCAATACAAACAGCTTTTGTAAAATGTAACCTCACTAATGCCAACTGCCGATATTCAGGACGAAAATCATGTCCCCATTCAGAGATGCAATGGGCTTCATCAATCGCCAGACAATCTACCCTGACAGAAGAGAGCATTTCCAGCACACTCTGCTTAAGAAGAGATTCCGGAGCTAGATAAAGAAGTTTGGCCCTTTTCTCTTTTATCAACATCACATTATCACGATATTCTGCAGGGGATAATGTGCTATTCAGAATCGCTGCGTCAATCCCCAGCTCCCTTAACTGATCCACCTGATCCTTCATCAAAGAGATAAGAGGTGAAACAACAATGGTCAGTCCCTCGAAAATAATCGCAGGTATCTGATAGCAAAGTGATTTGCCGCCACCGGTTGGCATAATTACGAGGGTATCCTTATTGAAAAGGATATTTTCAATAATTTCTGCCTGAAGAGGGCGAAATTCATCATAACCAAACACCTTTTTAAGAACTGCTGCCGGTTCTGGCATTATCTCTCCTTTTTATAAAAAAAATTAATCTATTATCCGTGTTAATCAGTGGCTAAAAATATACTATTTAATTACTGAAATCAATTTTAAGTTACATAGATAAAACCTATATATAAAATATAGCAATATATTTCTACCAATATATAGCAATTTTATTCGATTTTATTTCCTATAATCTCTTTACATTGTTGTATTATTTAAATTACGTCAAATGACGTAAACATTTTGATTTAAATATGTCATATGGCACCTCCAAAAATAAAATTAGAGAAGTTAAATTTAAGGTGGAAACCAGCTGAGATTGCAATTGACAGTGATTTATTAGAGCATAAGATGAAACAAAGTAATAAGAAAAACAATAATACTAAGTATTAAAATTTTAGTGGTGTTAGATGCTATATTGTTCATGTCATATGGCGTAATAGTAAATAGAGTAATTATATTTTTTCTTGACAATTAGAATATATATTGATTAATTTTACCAACTATAATATTCATACATTATAAAATGATAAATAATGGGTTCTTACCCAATGTATATAGGATTTTTTCATGAAGGCAGATGATATATTCGAAGTTGTTAAGAAATATATGATAGAGGAGTTCGAAATACCTGAGGAAAATATTAAGATTGATGCCAATCTATTTGAAGACTTAGAGCTTGACAGTATAGATGCTCTTGATATGATAGGAATGCTTGAAACTGAGGTAGATGTTGAGATCGATGCAGATGAATTAAAGAAGATCCTTACAATAAAGGATGTTGTTGATTTTATTGTAGCAAAGCTTTCGGAGAAAGAAAAATAACATGAGTGCATTATGGCATTCGTTATCAGATCTGAAATATACTTCTTTAAATACTATTGAAGCAGATGCCTCAATTGGGCCTGATTCCCTATGGTTTAACGGTCATTTTCCAGATGAACCTATATTGCCTGGGATAGCTCTATTATCAATGGTTGTTCAAACGATTAAACAATATGAACATGAAAAAGGTAATAGAATAAAAATATCTGAATTAAAAAGAGTAAGGTTTCGTCAGATAGTGCACCCAGGTGATTCTATTCTATTATCAATTTCTAAAGAGAATGACAAAGATCTTCTATATACCTTTAAGTTAATTGTAAATAATGAAGTTGCATGTAAAGGTATAATTGCTGCAGAAGTAATATAATATATCTTTTAAGTGGAATATTGTATAATATTAAATATTTAAATTTGGATCATTTCTATGAAGTTCCTTTTTGGAAACTCTATAATTGTTAGATAAAAAAAATGATCATTAAAACATCAAAAGAATAGAAATATAAAAAAATAATTTTTTTTAATTCATTATACTATTCAGTATAATAAGGGGAAAGAGGATGTCAGTAGATACAAATGAACTAATTCTAAATATCGCTAAAATTATTATATCAGAACTTAAACTTGAAGATATATCACCTGAAACCTTTGATCCGGAGCTGGATCTTGTAGATGAACTTGGTATAGACAGTATGGACCTTGCAACTATAGCCTTAATACTTCAGGATGAGTATAATATTACTATTGAAGAAGATGATTATCCAACTATGAAAAACATTAGTTTGATTGCTAGATATATTACTGAGAAACTAGAATAAATATAGAAAAAATAGAAATAACTACTTATAATAAGATGATAATATCAAAAGTAAAAACATCTCCTAAAGAAAGTAAAGAGCTTAGGAAATGGAAGTTTTCTGAGATTCTTGCCTTTCCTCATATTCGTGATCGATGGGAAAAGGTAAAGAATAATTTTAACCTTAGAGAATCTACTTACGACATGACCAATCGCTGTAACATAAGATGCGATGGGTGTTATTATTACGAAGGGGAAAAGCAATTTGCCGCTGAAAATCGAGACCCTAATGCATGGCAAAGGCTTATGCAGGAGGAGAAGGCTCGCGGTATAACATATGTGGTTCTTGCAGGAGCTGAACCATCTCTTGTGCCAGAGCTGTTAGAAGTATGCTTTGATGAAATGCCACTTGGTTGTATTGCATCTAACGGTTATAAATTTATACCAAAATCTGTTGGATACAAAATACATATTTCTGTTTGGGGAAACGATAAAACTAGTTTTGAAATTCGCAATGCAAAGAATCTTCTAAAAAGGCAAATAGAAAATTATAAAGGTGATCCAAGGGCTATATTTGTCTATACCTTTACATCAGAAAACATTGATGAAGTATACGAAGTAATGGAAGAGCTTGCCATTAATAAATGTAAAGCAACATTCAATACCTTCTCTTCTCCAGTTGGATATAAGGGGTCCTTGCGTCTTAATAATAGATACCTTTCCAGAGTAAGAGAAACAATGCTTGATCTAATGATATCTTTTCCGGATAATGTTATATTTTCTCCTTATAATGTCATTGCACATACACATGAGTATGGACTTCATGATCTCTATTCATGTTCATATCCAAGAATGAATCCTTCAACAGATATAGGACTTGGGCGTTCTTTCAGACAGTATCGCACTGACCTTACCTGGGACAGAAGCGTTTCATGTTGTGTTCCTGACACAGATTGTGATGATTGCAGGCATTATGCTGCTGGAAGTGCAGTTGTAACAGCCAGGTTATACCGCCATGCAACTGACCCTGAGACATTCATGTCCTGGCTCGATTATGTTGACACCTATCTTGCTGTATGGTTAATGGGATATGAAAAGAGTAATAATCTGTGCAATCAGATGTTTGCGCCTCCCAGGTTCGATCTGCCTGTTGAATAACAACATCCATTATTATAAATCAATAACCTATATTTGGGAATATAATGATGTTAAATATATTTAAAAAAATTTTATTATTTTACTTCTTAGTCCTGATTTTTATTTTTACCATTCCATTATATGCCCAGAGAGCGCGTATAGCTGTAATGGATTTTCAGTCTAAGGGCGTTCCAAAAACTTTAGCTCAAAATGTATCAGAATTGATTAGAGGCGAGATGATAAATAGCGCAAAATACATCGTAATAGAGAGATCGCAGATGAAAAAGATCATCAAGGAGCAAGGGTTACAGCAATCAGGCTGCACCGATGTTACATGCGCTGTGAAAATGGGGAAAATACTTACAGCCCAGAAGATTATAATTGGCTCAGTAATGAAAATGGGGGGAATGATAATTATTACAGGAAGGGTTGTTGATGTGAAGAAGGGAGTAGGCGAGGTTAGCGCTTCACAACAAGCTAAATCTGAGGCAGTTCTATTCAATGCAGTTGAAAATTTTACCGCTAAACTGACAGGTGGAAAAATAAAAAATATTATTCAATCAAACTCTACAGCCACAGTAAAAACAGAAAAAGATACTTACAGAGCAAATGAAAAAATAGTTGTAATATTTTCAAATCTACCTGGAAATAAAAGCGATTGGATCACGGTTGTAAAGGCTTCCGAACCGCCTGAAATGTATATTGAGTGCCCATATACTAATGGGCAAAAAAATGGAAGGATGATTTTCAAGGGTTTACCCGCAGGCGATTACGAAGTTGACTGTTATCGATAGAGATGCGGATAAAATTCGCGCAAAAGTCAAAATAGGGGGAAAAATTTCTTCTCGTAAAGGGGTAAATCTACCTCAAACTCATCTCCCTGTAAGTTCGATTACTGAAAAAGATTTATTAGATTTACG
>JAXHTB010000308.1:0-4866 GCA_034190185.1 Spirochaetota bacterium
ATATATTGATTTATTTAATGTGGAATTATAAATTTATATTAATTATTATTTAGGCAGAAAGTAAAATGAAAATAAAAGATGGTTATAACGCAGAAGAAATATTTAATTCAGTTAGTGGTTTATCATATGATGATTTTATTATTCTTCCAGGATACATAAACTTTACACCAGATGATGTCAATATTGAGTCTAATTTAACAAGGAATATAAAGATTAATAAACCGTTTATCTCCAGCCCAATGGATACTGTGACTGAATCGAAGATGGCAATAACTATGGCTCTTCTCGGAGGTGTTGGCATTATTCATTATAATAATACTATAAAAGACCAAGTAGAAGAAGTAAAGAAGGTTAAAAGATTTGAGAAGGGTTTCATTATGGAACCTATTGTGCTATCACCGAAAAATAATATTCACGATATAGATATTATAAAGCATAGATTTGGATTTTCTGGTATACCTATAACTGAAGACGGTCAGATGAATTCAAAATTAGTAGGCATTGTAACAAATAGAGATATCGATTTTGAGTCTGACAGGAATAAAAAAATTGCAGAGGTAATGACAACAGATTTATTGACAGCTATAGAAGGTATTTCGCTTTCTGATGCAAATGATATACTTAAAAAATCGAAGAAGGGAAAACTACCGATTGTTGACAAGGATAGGAATCTTATTGCTTTAATGTGTAGAAACGATCTTTTAACAAACAAGGAGTATCCATTTGCATCAAAGGATTCTCATAAACAATTACTTGTGGGAGCAGCAATTTCTACTAGGGATGAAGCAAAAGATAGAATAGAGGAACTGGTTAAGGCTGGGATCGATGTTATAATTATCGATTCTGCTCAGGGTAATTCAGTTTATCAGATTGAAATGATAAAATATGTTAAAAGAAAATATCCTGATATTGATGTAATTGGCGGGAATGTTGTTACAGAAGAGCAATGCGAGAGTCTAATTGCTGCAGGTGTAGATGCGCTTCGCATTGGAATGGGCGCTGGCTCAATTTGTACAACGCAAACAACAATGGCAGTAGGAAGAGCTCAGGCTGTTGCTGTATATAAGTGTGCAAAATATGCAAAAGATTATGATATTCCTATCCTTGCAGATGGAGGAATTTCAAATATTGGGCATATTGTAAAAGCATTAGCCCTTGGCGCTTCAACTGCTATGATGGGATCTTTGTTTGCAGGCACAGAAGAAGCCCCAGGGGAATATTTCTATGAAGATGGTGTAAGACTGAAAAGATACAGAGGAATGGCATCTATTGAGGCAATGGAGAAGGGTGGAGGAAAAAGATATTTTGTTGATAAAGATAAGATAAAGGTAGCTCAGGGTGTATCTGGAGCAGTAGTAGATAAAGGTTCATTACTTGAGTATGTTCCATATCTAGTTCAAGGGCTTAAGCATTCATTTCAAGATATGGGAACAAGGAATATAAAGATATTGCATGAGATGCTTTATTCAGGCGCCTTGAGATTTGAACTAAGATCCCCTTCTGCACAGATAGAGGGTGGAGTACATAATATGCATTCTTACAAAGAGCCTAAGTATAATTAATTTGTAAACTTAAACTGTTTTCAGAAATTTAATAGTCTATTTTTTAGCCTCGGATCAACACGGGTGAAACACTGATTTTCCCTATAGAATTATGGTATTATTTTCATCTGGGATGATTCGTGTATATCAGTGGCTAATAATTTAAACAATGTATTTTATATTGCGCTAACTTATTTTCTACCATCATTTCCTCTGAAATCAGTTTGAATTTACATTAATTTATTTTTATAGATACAGTGTGGTAAGCTAAAAAATCAAAGCGCTTATGAACAAAAAGCTTCCAATCATAATAATTGTTCCTCATGGTGGAGATAAAGTGCCTGAAGAACTGTCAGGATTTGAGGAGGTTGATAAATTCGACCTCTTTTTTGAGTCAGATACATGCGCTAATGAGCTCTTCGATTTTGAAAATCATGTAATTGCAAATATTAACTCAAATATTTCACGTCTTTTTGTGGATTTGGATCGACCACTTTATCAAATGCCACAAAAATCTTTAGATGGTGTAATAAAAAAGGTAAGCCTGACAGGAAAAAAAATTTATAAAGAAAAAATATTTCCTGATGAAATTGCTATTAGCAATATTTTGAAGAGATATTATATCCCTTTTCATAAAAAAATTGAAACATTAATAAGTTCAAATGATATTAAATTTATTATTGAGTGTCATACTGTTATGGCAGTGGGGCCAAAGAATTCATCAGATTACGGAAAGCCAAGACCATTGATTATTATTGAAAATAGAAAAAATGATGATAAACAAAGCATTTTAACATGTCCTGATGAACATGCGAAAAGCCTCTTAGAGTCTTTGAAAAAAACCTTTTCTGATGAAGACACAACAGTTGCAGGACGATTTTCCTTTAACAGACCATCATTTAATGGATATATTTTAAAAAAATATGGCTGCAGTGAAATCCCAATGCTTCGCATGTCAATCTCAAAGTCGCTTTTTTTAAATGACAATTATTTTAGTTATGAATACCTAAAGGTTGATGACCTAAGAATTGAAGAACTTAGAAAAAAGATATGGTCAAGTATTTCACATTTTGTTAATAAATACATTTAATGTTGCATGACACATAATATCCTTATGTATTAAATATTTAGTAATATTTGCATTAAATTACTTCGACTTTTTAAATATATTTTTTTTTCTTATTGACTTTTTTTTATTCTTATTATTTTATTAGTTAATAATTAGTAATAAATCGAAATATATTACGAACAACAAATAATATTAACATATTTTTTTAAAGGGAAGGTTAAAGACCTTCCCTTTAAAAATTACATAAACAGTAATATATTATGTATTTATAATTTAGAAATATGTAAATATGATTTTATTCATCAATTTACCTTTATTAAATTTTCGATCTTCAAACTATATCATACTTTTCCCAATTTGTAAAATATGGATCATTAATACAGAATAAATAAAAATTCAGATAACCTTTTGGTTATAACAATAATATTATCTAATTCATGAAGTTTATTTTCAGTAATTTCATTTTATAATAGAAATAGATGTAATAATTACATATTTTTAATTTTATTAAATGGAAAATATTTGGGAATTCTTGTATTAAAGTTTTACAAGAAATAAATAAGAAATGAGAATTGATATTTATAACGAAGAAAGTCTCGTTATCATCAAATTGATAGGGAGATATGATATTGAAGAGGTTTATGATTTTGGCACATTACTTCAAGATCAGATAAATAAGGATTTTGAAGTTATAGCCTTAAACCTAAGTGAATTAAGTTATATTGATTCATCAGGTATTGGGTCCTTGATAAGATGTATGAATACTGCTTCAAGAAAAGGGATTGACTTCATTTGCTATAATTTAAATCAGAATATAGAAAATACATTTAAACTTGCTAAAATCGATCAATTTATTAGCATTTTTACTGAAGAAACTTTCAAAGAAAAATATATAAATTCTTTCAACTAGTTTTTATGTTTTTCTCCTTTAGCCCTTTATTATTGTTGCTGATCAATATAATCTTTTAATCAAAAAAATAAGAATTCAATAATTAATAAGTATTATTCCGAAGAAAAAAACTACTTTCTAAGTTAGATAACTATCCTTTAGAGTTAATATAATCCCTCAAATTTTAGTAAATTTCATAATTTTTCTGTTATACATTTATTTTATTATTGACTATAATTTATACACTGTTATCCGAATATATAAGATATTAGTTATCATCTAATACTATTATAATATGTAAGTTAAATCCATTGTATTATCTTTCAAATTTGAATAGTAGAATGTATGAAATCTATGACAGGTTTGAGTATTTAATACTCAAGTGATGTTAAAGGATAAATAGATTGTGATTGTAATAGAATATAATTTAATTGAGAGAGAAGATGTCAAGAATACTATCCGGAATCCAACCAACAGGAACATTGCATATAGGCAATTACTTTGCAATGATGAAACCAATGATAGAATTACAGAAAGAACATGAACTTTTTTGTTTTATTGTAAACTATCATGCTTTAACTAATATTGATAATGGTGAAGAGCTAAGGAATAACACAATATCTGCTGTATTGGACTTCCTTGCGCTTGGCATAGATCCAAATAATTGCTACTTCTGGGTTCAATCAGATGTGCCTGAGGTTGTTGAGTTAACATGGATCCTATCATGTTTCACCCCTGTTGGATTTCTTGAAAGAAGTCATAGCTATAAAGACAAGGTCGCAAAAGGTATTGTACCTAATTGCGGACTCTTCAGTTATCCAATATTGATGGCGGCAGATATTCTTCTTTATCAAGCAGAACTAATTCCTGTTGGGAACGATCAAAAACAACATATAGAGATCACTAGGGACATCGCTCAAAAATTTAATAATAAATTTGGAGATGTCTTTGTGATACCTGAACCCCTTATATCTGATGAAACAGCAATAATTCCAGGTGTAGACGGCCAGAAGATGTCAAAAAGTTATGGTAATTCAATATTTATATTTGAGAAAGAGAAGGAACTTAAAAATAAAATAATGAAAATTGTAACTGATTCTATACCAGTTGAAGATCCGAAAGATCCGGATAAATGTAATATCTTTGCTTTATATAAACTTTTTGCTGAAAAAGAAAAAACAGAAAAGCTAAGGGAAAGATATTTAAAAGGTGGTGTTGGTTATGGAGAAGTAAAAAAAGAATTATTCGGACTCATTTGGGAATATTTTAAACCTTTTAGAGAAAAGAGGGAGATGCTTCACGGTGATATTGGAGAAATAAAAAACATTCTAAGAATTGGTGCAGAGAAAACAGCAGGAATTGCAACA
>JAXHTB010000309.1:0-4829 GCA_034190185.1 Spirochaetota bacterium
CTGGACAATGTTCTACACAGATCTGGCATAATTTACAGCGTTCTGTAATTACCTTGGGCACACAGTTTATCCGATTAGATAAAAACTGATTCATTATAATGCCGGAAATGCCAGATGAAAATGTTGTAGGTAGTATGAATCCATTAACAGGGGCTAATTCACCGATGATTGATATGTTTGAAACTTCGACCTGACCTAATCCCATTTCCCCAGCTAACTTAACATGCAGAACATCTTTGATTTTATGTCCAATCAGATTAATGGCAACAGCGTCGAGAGTTGCTGCATTTTTACAAGCAACTACCTTTCCAAGTGTGCGAAGTGTCCCATTACTTGGTCCATTACCCTCCATCGCAACTACAGCGTCCATAATATTAAGATCAGGAGGCTTTATCTTGTAGATATCAAGTATTGCCTCAGAGAATTGTCTTGGGGTCACAGCTTGAGAATGAATTCGCTGTTTATCTCCTCCGACAATATATCCGAAGGTATTTTTAATTGCTCCTGTAATGCAGGTCAATCCATGTGTCTTTAGTTTTGGCAAGTTTACAATTATATCTGCATCTAACACCTCTTTTGCAATCATTACATAATCAAAATATCTGGATGAAACAGTATGTTTCACCGGATTTGCAGCAAGATTGATAAAACTGTCTTCTACAGCATCTAGTATACCGCATAAACGGGCAGTCTCCTCTGTTATGCCGTATCCTGAAATTCCTGGATTATCGCCAACAATTACATCAGCTCCTCTACTTTTAAGTTGCTGAACTACTGCTTTAACCAGAATTGGATGAGTAGTTGCTCCAGCATCTGGATTTTTGCCTGTAAGAATATTTGGCTTAACCAGTGTTCGCTTCCCTTTCCAAGAAAGAGGGTATTGATCCAGTATGCTTGCTATTACCTGATTCATTGTTTCATCATATGCAGCATCAAGGATCATTACAGAATCATTTGAGGGATAGTTATTGTATGACATGAAATATTTGCTTTCAGTAATTATATATATATTGATAGAATTGATTACATTTTATTGTTGAATAATTCGTATTACAATATATAGGATAAAAGTACAACATAAAATTTTAATCATTTGACATTTTACAAATAATTATAAGAAATTTGTTAATAATAGTATCTTGCTATATTATTTAATTTCCTTCATCTTGGGAATGAAAAACTCTTTTAAGGTTATTAAATTTAAATTAATTATCTAAATTACTATATATGCTTTCATTAGTAACCATAATATTTTCTTCTTTTGTAATAGCTTTATCAGGCGCAATGATGCCGGGTCCGCTTTTAACAGCTGTAATAAGCGAGACTCCTCGCCGTGGTTTTGTAGCAGGTCCAGTAATGATTATAGGACATGGTATACTCGAATTAGCCCTTGTGACAGCACTTCTCCTTGGACTTGCGCCTTTTCTTGAAAAAGCTGAGGTTTTTGCAGCGATCGCCATAACCGGCGGTGTAATTCTGATATGGATGGCATTAGGAATGTTCCGTTCAATTCCTGGTTTAAGCTTATCCTGGGAGGTGGACAAAGAGAATAGCGGGCATCTTATTATCTCAGGAATTCTTATGAGTATTGCCAATCCATACTGGATGATCTGGTGGGCTACAATAGGACTTGGATATATTTTACATTGTAAACAATTCGGTATCTGGGGTATGTTGATGTTTTTTATAGGACATATCCTTGGCGATCTTATTTGGTATACTGTAGTATCTGCAGCTATATCTAGGGGTAGGAAATTCCTAAGCGATAAAATCTACAGAGGAATGATAGGCATCTGCGCAGTTTTTCTGATCTTTTTTGCGTGTTATTTTATCTATAGTGGTTTAGATAAAATTATTTCCTAACCTTATGAAGCAGCTATCATCCCAGTATAATATTATAAGTTAACTAATATTATAATCACAGTAAGAGCTTTTTATAAAGAATATCGATAATATAATATGAGATCATGAAATTTTCAGAGGAGGCAATGAATGGATTTTAGGTTTTCTCCTGATGAGGAGAAATTTGAAAAGGAAGTGCGGGAGTTTTTTCTTAAGGAAGAGAAGGTCGCTAGTAAAGCTAGAGAGGAGTGGGAACAGGGTTTGGGATTTGGCCCTAATTGTTGGAAAATGCTGAATGAAATCGGAAAAAAGGGGTGGCTGTGCCCCACATGGCCTAAGAAGTATGGCGGGCTTGAACTGTCATATATGTACCGTTATATTGTAATGGAACAGATGCATCATTTTTTGGGAATATATGCGACTGTGGGAGCTGGAATGGCAGGCCCTGTTATCCTGCATCATGGCAGCGATAAGCAAAAAGAGGAATTTTTGATTCCCATAGCAAGAGGTGAGATAGAATTTGTTCTGGGATATACCGAGCCGCAGGCTGGATGTGATCTAGCTTCACTCGCTATTAAGGCAGAAGATAAAGGAGACCACTTTCTAATTAATGGCTCAAAATTATTTAATACAAGAGCGCATTTTTCTCAATATCACTGGCTAGGAGCTAGGACAGAGGCAACCAAGCAAAAATATAAGGGTATATCGCTTTTCATAGTGGACCTAAAAACACCTGGGATCACTATCAGTCCAATAATGACAGTTGGAGGCACAAGGACAAATGAAGTCTTTTATGATAATGTCGAGGTTCCAAAAGATGCTCTGGTTGGAGAGAAAAATAAGGGTTTCTATTACATCCTGGAGGCTCTTGATTATGAAAGGATTTCAACTGTTGCTGGACTAGAAAAAGATTTTAAAGAAATAGTGGAATATATCAAAAGGATTGGCAAGGATAAAGACCCACTTGTTAGACAAAAGATTGCCAATATGGCTATAGAGATTGAATCAGCAAGACTTCTTGCACTAAGAGTTGCTGTAATGCTGAACAAGGATCAAATACCAAATCATGAAGCAGGAATGTTAAAAATGTTGGTATCCGAAATTGAACAGAGAATGGTAAACGATATATTAAATATTATTGGTCCATATAGCCAGATACAGGAGGGGGCAAGATGGGCTCAATTAAAGGGTAAATTTGAGAAGAAATACAGAGATTCTCTTGAAAATTTAATTACCAGAGGAACATCTGAAATAATGCGGAATGTAATAGCACAGAGAGGATATGGTCTACCTAGAGGGTAGAGAAGACTATATGGAGGATTATTATGGATTTTGATTTTTCTGAAGCGCAAAATATAATGCTGAATTCGGCAAAGAATTTTTTGGAAAAGGAAGCCTGGGGAGTTGCCCGGGATGCAGAAAAAACTGACAAAGGATATTCTGAGGAATTATGGAAAAAGATGGCAGAACTCGGATGGTTTGGCGTTGTCTTACCTGAGGAGTACGGCGGGATTAGTGGAACCTTTGTTGATCTTGTTCTACTTTTAGAGGAAATTGGGAAGGCCATAGCACCAGGACCTGTAATAGCCGCTATTCTTTGTGGCCTATCGATCCTTGAATTTGGCAGTGAATCTCAAAAAGAAGAGTTCCTACCAAAAATTATTGATGGGAGTTTAATTCTGTCTCATGCACTTATTGAACCTGATACTAAACTAGGTGAAAATAAAATTGATGAACAAGTAATTCGCAATAATGGAGATTTTAAAATAAGCGGCACTAGATTATTGGTCCCTTTTTCTCATATAGCAGATTGGATTTTGTATTATACTGTAACTGATAAGGGAAACATAATGTTTATGATAGATGCATCAACTCCTGGAATCAGAAGTATTCCTCTTAATTCAATTGGGGGTGATAAACCCTGCGAGCTGATCTTAAAGGATGTGATTACGCCTGCATCAAACATTCTGGGACATGAAGGGAATGCAGAAGAGATATTAAAAAAGATCAATTTATGGGGAGCTTTAACATATAGCGCATATATCCTTGGTATGCTTGAGCAGTCTCTGACTATGACAGTGGCGCATGCTAAGGAACGTGAACAATTTGAGAAGAAGATCGGCAGTTTTCAAGCTATCCAACACCAGTGCGCGAATATGGCAACAGATATTGATCAAATAAAATTTTTAACATATCAAGCAGCCTGGAGACTGAGTCAGGGTCTCTCGGCTGAGAAAGAGATTTCCATGGCAAAGGCATGGGCAAGCGATGCTTCACGAAGGGTTTGCCTTTTAGGAATTAAGATTCATGGGGGTATTGGTGTAAGCGAAGAGTATGATATGCAGTTATATTTTCGCAGAGCTAAGGCATTTGAACTGACCTTTGGAGATGGTGACTATCATAGGGAGATTGTTGCACAAAAGTGCGGTCTTTAAGAGATTGAGTTGGGTGGTTTAAATGAGTATGGCTAAAACTTTGGGGTAAATCAATAATCATGTGGTATTTCCCCATTGTATTTACAGGAGCAGGGTTAATTGTGCTATAATCTACTTACTCTAATATTGGAGATTCCTGCATCTACAGGAGTGACATAGAGGGTTATCTTAATATATAACAACTCATCGATTTTAGCCATACTATTCGAAAATAATTACCTGATACGTTCATGCATTATCCTGATAGTTTCTTTATAATCTTGAGTACCAAAAATGCCTGAACCAGCAACAAAGGTATTTGCGCCTGCTGCTGCAATTTTACTAATATTTTCTAGGTTAACTCCGCCATCAACCTCTATCTCAAGGTCTATGCCCCTCTTATCTGCCATATCCCGCAATGATTCGATCTTGTATAACATATTTTCAATAAACTTCTGTCCGGAAAAGCCTGGATTTACAGTCATGATCAGCACCATATCGATATCGTCTAAAATATACTCAATAGCAGACAGATGAGTTGAAGGATTCAATGCTACTCCAGCTCGGATACCT
>JAXHTB010000031.1:0-17787 GCA_034190185.1 Spirochaetota bacterium
TTCCGTCAGCGTAAGTATATGTTCCTTCTCCTTCGATTTTTCCGTTTTTCCATTCACCTTCATATGTTTCCCCTTTTCTTTTTCCGCTTGCCCATGTCATTTTCCCTTTTCCGTGTCTTTTCCCATCTTTCCATTGGCCCGAGTATTTGCTTCCGTCAGCGTAAGTATAAGTTCCTTGGCCATGTTTTTTTCCGTTTTCCCATTCACCTGAATATTTACTACCATCTTTATATGTAAATGTTCCTTGGCCATGTTTTTTTCCGTTTTTCCATTCACCCGAATATTTGCTACCGTCAGCGTAAGTATATGTGCCGTGGCCTTGAATTGTATCGTTTTTCCATTCTCCTGTATATGTCTCCCCCTTTCTTTTTCCGCTTGTCCATTTTATCGTACCTTGACCGTTTCTTTTGCCATTCTTCCAACTTCCTGAATATTCACTTCCATCAGAGTAGGTATATATACCTTGACCGTCGATTTTATCATCTTTCCATTCTCCTGTATATGTTTCTCCCTTTCTTTTTCCGCTTACCCATGTCATTTCCCCTTTGCCGTTTCTTTTGCCATCTTTCCACTGTCCTGAGTATTTGCTTCCGTCAGAGTAAGTAAGAGTCCCTTGGCCGTGTTTTTTTCCATTTTTCCATTGGCCAGTATATTTGCTTCCATCCGGATAGATAAAGGTACCCTGGCCGTTTACACAATCACCATCAATACAGCCATCTTTTTTGATGGACGGTTGAATTTTTTTTACAATCTCACTTTCTTTTTGGGATTCTTTTTTGATTTCAGCATTATCATCTCCACCACAATCAACTTTGAGAAAAGTAAATATTATAATTATTAAAAAAACTGGTAAAAATTTTTTAAGCATTTTTTCCTCTCTCATACTTAGAAATATTGGATTAATAATTATATTTATATCAGATCTAATAATATTATTCAACCGTTTACATTTACGAATAATTTGTAGAATAAATGAAATTATATTATTAGATGTTATCATAACTCATGAAATATTCAGAGTTTATATCATTAAAGTTATTATGAATGGAAAACGAAAAACATTATCACTTATTTATATATATTAAGATATATGAAGTGAGGTTTAAAAGTAAATGTAATATATTAGAATTAAATTTATAAACTAAAATGTCAAACCTAAATTTAATTTATATATAATTATGGTATGATTTTGTTAATAATTATGTAATTGTATAGGAGGAGGATATGTCCAAGCTATAAAGAAGGGATATCATGTAGTAAAATTGATTAAAGCAGGCTGGAATGAAATGGATACTGTCTCATGCTAATTCAATGACATGGCTGCGATGTAAATATTTTTAAGATAGATGGCATGATTTCTGGGAATCAATGAAATTGAAGGAATATTTTTTAGACCATAGAGATATTCATCCTGTGGCAACTTGACTTACTGAATTAAACTGCTATCTCAATATTAATCTTTTGAAATATAAATTGACAAATAGAAGCTTAAAATAAATTGATAGTATTAACTGGTAAGATTTTTTGTAAATTCAGTTCTTATTTGTTATAACATTTCCTCTATGAATATATTTACTAAAATTATAAATTTAATTTAGGAGGATTTTTTATGATGTAAATTTAATTAACTATAAGTTTTGGGAATATTATATAATTTAGGATTTTATGAACTATTAAGTGGAAATAGTCCGTATATTTTATTCCCTTATATCATAAGTACTGAAATTATAAATATCTACCATGTTTTAGTAGGGTTGAATAAATAATAATTAGATATATTCTAATATTTACTGAATATTGTTTAAAGAATGTTTATTTTGTAGATCCAATTCACGCTTACAAAATTAAACTTCCAAAAAATAGGATTGGAGTTGATTTATGGAAAAAAAATATTTTATACTAATCGTATCTTTTTTTGTTTTTATAATTTTTCCCTTTACTTTTACAGCTGAAGCTGAGGTACGAGGTGTTACAGATGAATCAATTAAAGTAGGAGCAATAATTGCTGCTACAGGAGTAGGATCTGATACATGGATTCCTATGAGCAACGGGACAAAAACATATATTAGAATGTTAAATAATGAAGGTGGAATTCATGGCAGAAAGATAAAGTATATTATTGAAGATGATAGATATACAATTCCTCTTGCGCTGACATGTTTTAAGAAGTTGATCTATAGGGATAAAATTTTTATCCTTCAAGGCGCTTCAGGAGTTGGCGGCACTGCTGCGATTTTTCCTCTTGTAGAAAAAGCTAAAGTTCCACTTCTTGGAGTAAGCACAGAGAAGAGACTTTTCTTCCCTCCAAAAAAATATATGTTCGGATTTATGGTATGGTATGATGATCAGGCGCAGTTGGTTACTCAGTATATTATAAATGATCTTAAAATCAAGAAACCTAAAATAGTCCTTATGTATCCGGATGTTCTATCCGGCAAAGAATCCAGAGATGCAATGCGGGAGTTGGTTAAGAAATATCCGATAAAGGAATATAATGAAATTGTTTATCCACTGTTTGGAGTTGATTTTACAACAGAGGCACTCCGTTTAAAAAGGATGAAACCTGATGTTGTTTATCTTCATGCAATTGTCGCAACTAGTGGTTTAATTGTGAAATTAGCTCGCTCTGTAGGATTTAAAGCGCCGATTATTATGAATCAGTATGCTTCAGCATCTCCTAAAACAGTTAGAATAGCTGGTAATAAAGCTACTAATTTATTTGGCATCAATGCTTTTGGCACCTGGGATGAGAATTCCCCAGGTATGAACAAAATAAAGAGTATTTCCATGAAGTATAATCCGAATTGTCCTTATCGAAAATCTAAAGATACTAATTATGTTCAAGGTTGGCTTATTGGGTTACTCCTTCATAAAAGTCTAGAAAATGCCGGAAGGAAACTTAATGAAGAATCTTACCTTAAAGGTATGGAGGCTATTAGGAACTTTGATACTGAAGGAGTTTGCGGAGTGATTGGTTTTGGGCCTAATGATCATAAGTCCATTGAAGAACATCGGATACATAAGGCGGACTTAAATAAAATGGAATTTGTACCAATTACTAAATGGAGGAATCCAAAAAAATAGCGTTTCAATAATAATTAGATATTAGAAATATAATTTAATTTATTCCATAAACTCCTAACTACAATAGTAAGTTAGGGGGAGTTATACTGAAGATTTGTTTTAGAAATAATAAAATCCTCCTGAATGAATATAGATTTCAGGAGGATTTTATTATGAGAGCTAACAATATAGCACATACATTCTGAGAATACATTTTCATATTGTAAATCATTTTAAGTATAGGTATAGATTTTGTAAGTATAAATTGATTTCTGTAGTGGCTGTGATTTATTTTGAGTAGATAGATAAATATTAACTCTTTCAGTAAAATTGTTTATAGTTTGGTTATTGATTTTCAATTAGATCATCGATTATGATTTATGATCAATTTCCATGAATAAGATAATAAGATTGAAGATTAACGCCATATATTATATAGTATATATAAATTCTTGTTGATTTACATGAATAACTTGTTACTATTGAATAGAAATAAATTATAGATTCTTTATTTTCCCTTAAATTAAGAGTCCTATGGCTGAGAAAGAGAAATCTGATTATAGAGATATTATTTCTAAGAATAAGCAACAATTCCAGAAATACAATAATTTCAGGTACTTGAAATTTTCAAATTCCCTCTCAAAAAAAAGTATAATTGATCTAATTGAAGTTTTACCATTATTAATAACTATCAATCAACGCGGTATTCCGGGTTATGTCGAAAACTATTCTCCTATCGGTATATATGGATATTCACCATCTGAGAAAGCAATACAATTCATAAAATCGAGGTTCCATTCTATAGATTTAACACAATATAGTAGCATAAAACCACTTATCGAGCTTTTTGCCATTATGGGAAGCGCTGGCAGCATAGCTTATAATGAAGAATCTGATATCGATTTTTGGATATGCATATATGACAACAAGTTAGGTCAAGAAAACATCAAGTTACTAAGCCAGAAGCTTAGAAATATTGAGATTTGGATAACAGAAAATTACAATATTGAAACTTATTTTTTCCTGAATGATATAGAAAGGGTTCGAAATGATATATTTGACACAAGTGAAGATAGTTTTTCTGGCAAAGCAAATGGAAAGCTCTTAAAAGATGAGTTCTATAGAAGCTCTATACTGCTTAAAGGGAAAATTCCATTCTGGTGGGTTGTACCGAGCGGAATTGATGATGAGAAATACAACAAATATATTCAAGCCTTAGATAGTAATGAATTTGAAAACCAATATGTTGATTTTGGAAATTTACACACTATAGACAAGGGGGATTTCCTCGGAGGAGGACTTTTCCAGATACTTAAATCACTTGGAAACCCATTCAAGTCTATTATAAAGATAGGAACTGTTGAAAGATATCTATTAGATGAAGAAAATGAAAATCCTTTATTATGCAACATAATTAAAGAGAATGTACATAATGAAAACCTTGATATTAATCATATTGATCCATATATATTGATGTTTAATCAGGTTTATGATTATTATTTGAGAAATATAAAAGATCCAAGTTTCTCAATGTCCACTGAGATCCTTAAAATGTGTTTTTATATAAAAATCGATCCTAATCTTTCTGAATATAGATCAATAGACTTTAAGAAAATAAAATCAGAAAATCTACTAAAGATGATCGAATATGTAAAAACATGGAAATGGACTGACTCTAAACTGAAACAGATGGATAACTTCAGGAACTGGGATATAACGCCAATAAATAAATTCTGGAATAATATCTCAAAAGAGATACTAAAAAGTTATAAAAGGATACTTAAAAATATTGAGAATAGGGAAATATCAAAAAGATTTACACAGGAAGACATAAAATTTATTACTCGAAAAATATATTCCAGCTTTTCTTATGCTGAAAATAAGATCAGGCCTGCTGTCAGCTTTAAGGATAATCCAATAGAAAAACATTTAACTATAGAATCTATCAGTAAAAAGGACGGTAAGATCAACTGGTTGTTATCTAAGGGCTTTAAATCCAACCGCTCAGCTTCCGAAAGAGTGGTTATTCACAAAGAACCCAGTCTGATCTCTTTGCTTACCTGGATAAGCATGAATAGGATGTATCAGAAGAATTTTACTAGAGTAGAGATAAAATCAAGATTTCATCTTCTGGATTCAGGCTTTGTCAGGGAGCTTATGAACGATTTAACATTGCATTTTTCAATAAAAAGGCTGCATATTGAAAATGATTATTTTTATAAAGACCCCATTCCGTTGCTAAACTTTATAATAATAAACCTTTATTCAAAATATCCAAAAGGTATTGAGGATATTTATTTCCTCTATCATAATAGTTGGGGGGAAACGGTATATGAGAAATATGAAAATGAAATTGACTTGTCACAAATTCTTATTAAGATATTAAATGGCGCCCTCCTCAATAGATACGATTTTAATATGTGTGTTCAAATAAAATCGCCATATCCTTATGGCAGTAGTACAGCCTTTAAAAGAATTAAATCTCTTATTGAACAAATATATAATTTTTTTATTACAAAAGAGCCGGAACACAACGTTGAGAAAAAATATATAACAATTTTAGGGAATAACTATATAGTATATACAAAGAGAAAAGTCCAAGGTGAAGAAAAGGTTTTATGCAATATATTTGAATCTGAACTAAAAATGTTCTACAGTTTATCAAATAATATCGGTTTAAAAACAATTATTATGGTGGATTCTAAAATCCCTGAGTTTCGTTATTTATTGAAAATTATTGAGAGTCATAGGGAAAATGCAATTCAGATATATTATCAAAAGGAAAGAAAGTACTGCTATTTTTATATTTTAGATGAGCAGGGCGCTATAACATTTTATAGAGAAAATTCTGAAAATTTTATTGATTATTTTACAAGGTTAAATCTCTTTACAAAAAATATAATAAAATATGTTGTTAAGAATAATCCAGAATCTACGTTAAATAATGACAGCAAAAAAATCGAATTATATGAGTTAAAAAGGGACTCAAGAAATGTATGTAAAATATCAAAGATAGATCCTGAAACAGAAAAACAGATTGCCCAACATGAAAAGATGATCGTTCAGTTTAAAGTATCACTTAATTTGTTAAAAAATAATGATATTGGATATAGATTTTCCCTGCCATATGGAGGTGAGACTGACCTTTTCTCAAGATCAGAAATAAACAATATAGCAAAGGATCTTCGTGTGTTTATGAAGAGTGTTGATGAATACAACTTCTACATTACAGATGTGGACCTTTCAAATTTAAATGTAGATTTTTATAAAAACTCTACATCATTCTGTTATGCAGAGAAAAACAGGTTTGAACTTCTAATGGAAAGAAGCCTACAACTGCTAAATAAAGGCAAACCGAGATAGTATGATATAGTATAGCAGCATATTCTGAAAACTTCTGTTTTCCTAAGATTAAGATCAAATATTACCAAAAATAATCCTAAAACCCTGCAGTTTATACCATTTTTAAAAATTATATAAGTATGTCCAAAATCTATGGGACACGACGAAGCGGATGTAGGAATCTCCCAATAGGCTTGGTAGTATCAATTGTTATGAATGGAAGTAGATTCCTGCATCCGCAGGAATAATAGTATCTGAAAATTATGAAAAAAGGTATTTATCATTAAAAAAAAAGACTTTTTATTGTTGACTTTGATAAAGAAATTATGTTAATTTCAATGATTTTCAAAAATCATTCTTTCATAAAACAAAAGACATCGTATCAAATAAAATAAATTTATAATTATACTGTCTATTATCAGTATAGAGGTAAAAAATGAAATATAAAGATCTATCAATTTCAGTTTATCTATTCCTTATTCTCTTTATCTATTCTTCTCTTTATGCAAAAACAGATATATCAATTAATCTAATGTCAGGTTATAATTTTATAAATGAGGAACAAACCGAAAATAATTTTGAAAATTTTCCAAACAGATTTTTTTCAAAAAACAGGGAGATTATACCAACCGGGTTTGCTATAGTGAATACACTGGGTTATCCAAATGGAATCTCAAAAATACGGCGCTTTCCTCATCTAGAGTTTGGCATAGCTGCTGGTGGTGGATTGCTTGAGTATACAAGAAAAGATGACTATAAGGATGATAACCCTGTAATTCCATTTGGTGGATTTAATGGAGGTCTTCATATAGGAACAGGCATAAATAATAAATTTGATATTACATTTAAACTCTTCTTTTTTTCTCTTGATTGGATATCTTCATTAGCAGCTGAACATGAAGGATATGGAGAAACAACTTATTATAAAATAGAAATTGATGAATCTTATGCAATGTCCGTTGGTTTTAAATTGCGATATAACATGTTTAACCGATTGATAATTAGGCCAATGTTTTTCAACTTCGGTGGAGTAAGTCTAAATTTAGGTTTTGACTATATGAAAGGATCGATTGATTCATTATTTACATTCAGTGACAGACAAAATGTTGACCTAGATGTGGGAACTATTGATGTAGTATCTTATGCTTCTGGCGAAGGCAGTTTGGAATGGAATATTTTATCTATTACCCCAGAGGCTTTAGTGTATTTTGATCTTTTTTCTGTGATAAGCCTATATACAGGACCTTCAGTTTCATTGAACTTTGGTTATGTTAATTTCGATTTTGAAGCAACTGGAAATTTTATTGCGCAAACCGGTTCCCCTGTTGAGGGAGATATCGGTGATGTTGAACTAAAATCTACTAACTATCTTGTTGCTGATATTATAATCCCAAAATGGATAGTTGGAATCGAGATTGATATTTATTCAGTAAAACTTCAATTGGAAGGTTCTACAATACTTACCAGTATGAACGATAGCTTTACAGCTCAGATTGGAATTAGAACACAATTTTGATATTTAATAGAATTTTTTTAAAATAACTTTGTTCCCCTTGTTATTATATTTTATCTCATTAAAAATTTCTTTTGACATTATTATTCCTCTTCCATGTGAAATCGTATTATCAACTTCAGAGATTTCTTTATTTAATATTTCTCTATGATTAAAGCCTTTTCCTTGGTCTTCGATCGTGAAAACAGCCTTTTCAGGATCGATCTGATATTCTATGACTACTTTCCTTTTTGAATATTCAGGTTTATTTCTACGTCTTTCAATCAGTTCAGGGTATGAGTTATTCTTCAATGCGTTGGTTTTATCCTCATAAGATATTTCTAAATTACCATGTTCTATAGCATTAATTATCATTTCTCGTAATCCAATTCTTAAGATAGAAACTGCATCTGGATCCATATATTTATTAATATTTCTTGTTATTCGCATAGTGATATCCTCAACTTTTAAAATAAAATTTTCAATTTCAAATTTCTGCCTTTCTAGTACAAAATAATTTAATAACACATCTTGTGTAATCGGAGATGCAATTCCATAGATTTCACTTTTCCCATCAGCATTTATATATTCGAGTCGAATATGCATTTCCTTAGGTTCGGATGCAAATGATGATGTTAATTGTGAAAAAAAATCAATTGGATTTTTTTCTCTTGAAAATACATCCAGCTTATCCCTTATTAGTTGCCTTATCGCTATGCTGCCGTTTAATAGATTAATAAAATTAATCGATTTAGTTTTTTCAGGATCTATTTTTAAATGAGATTTTATAGCTTTATTTACAGTTATGAAATTCCAGTCTTCATCCAATGAAAAAATTATATCCTTTGAATTTTCTACAAGCATTCTGTATTTCTTCTCTGAAATACTGATTCTGGTATTCGCCTCATCAGTTTTCTGTTTTGATAATATTAACAATTTCTCAGTCTTTATCTTCTTATTTATCTCAATCTTTAATTCCTCATTAGCTTTTGCAAGTTCATCTGTTCTTTTATCAACGAGGATTTCTAAATCGTTATGTATAGTCAATAATTTGTAAGCAAGATATATTCCTATTATTGTAAATACTAAAACAATGAGTACAAATGAGAATAATGTGAGTTTGAAATAGTAATTATTAATACGTTGAATTTCCAAGTCAGTTTCTTTTTCTATTTTAACAACTATATCATCCATTTTAGAAAGTGCTTTACTGCTTCTTCCATTAGAGATTGAAATAAGTTTTGTTTTATTATTAAAGTTTGACTCAACAAATTTTGTTATTAAAATTATATATTCCCTTGTAATCGATTTATGATATTCTCTTAATTCAATAATTTTGCCTGGAATTTCTTTAATATCCTTACACATTAATTTTAGATTAAATAGGGAATCCTGTACTCTGTCAGAATAATATGTAAATGAATGGTAATTTTTTTTGTATTCCTCGAATTTATTTTCTTCAAGGACTATGATCTTAAACAAAGAATATAGTTGGTTCTGATATAAAACCTGGCTCTCTCTAGCTAGATCAACTGCTTTGATAAAACGAGTTGTTTCACTGTATGAGTTCCTTAGAAAATAAAGACTTATAATACCACCTATGAAGAGTAAGGTCATAAACAGTAATAGAGTAGCCCCTAAGATAAATCTGGTTCTTAATTTTTTGAAATTATTTAACATAATTTTAAAATCCTTTTCCCTACTGAATTAAATTTTTATAAATATTAATATCTGATAAATAGAGTTATTTTAAAGAAATTATAAAGATTAGATAAATAATAATTTTTATCCTATAAGATTTAACTATTGATAAAATCATTTATTGAGTATGTGACTGATTATTTTAATTTTAATTGGTATATGATTAAATTCCGGATTAAAAGAGATAAAATTCATTGATAGTAATGAGGAAAATATCATGTTATAAACTTTTTAATTGAAACTATATCTGGAATTGCATGTATAATATTTTTTATAAAAGTAGTATTTTATATAGAAAAATCTTATAATTATGTTTTGAATTTGAAGTTAATTCATAGTATGATAACCTTTTTTTTCTGGTTTCAGAAATATATAGATCAATAGAAAAGTAACTTTACATATTACATTTCTTGTATAATAATCTTAAGTATTGATATATTACGTTTTATTAGAATATTCATAAATGATCATTTTATTAAAAATAAAAAAATTATATTGTAATAGAAGATAAATGAAAAAACATATTCGGATCAGGATAAAGGGAATTGTTCAGGGGGTTGGCTTTCGGCCCTTTGTTCTTCGTATGGCAAAAAAATATAAAATCTTTGGAAGTGTAATAAACGATACAGAAGGTGTGCTTATTGAGTCAGAGGCTGAGGAAGACAATTTAGAACTTTTTCTCAATGAAATATCTCAAAATTCACCTCCACTGTCATTTATAAGGTCGGTTGATACAACAGAACAGAAGGTTGAGGATTTAACATCATTTTCTATTGGCAAAAGTTGTGTAACTGGGGAAAGATCAGCTTTCTACTCACCTGATGTGGCACTATGCGATGATTGTATACGTGAGTTTTTCGATAAAAGTGATAGAAGATGTCACTATCCCTTTATAACATGTATTAATTGTGGACCGCGTTTCAGTATAATTAATGATATCCCATATGATAGAAATAATACAACTATGGATTCCTTTGAAATGTGCGTTGAATGTCTTAAAGAATATAAAAATCATTCAGATAGAAGATTTCATGCTCAACCTGTCGCATGTATAGAATGTGGGCCTAAACTTTATTTATATAAAAAAAATGGTGAATTTTTATCATCAGATAATGATACTATAGCTTCAGAGACAGTTAGGTTTATTAAAGATGGATGCATTGTTGCTATTAAAGGGGTAGGGGGATATCATCTTGCTTGTGATGCAATGAATAATGAAGCTGTTCTGAAATTGAGAGAAAGAAAGAAGAGACCCTTTAAGCCTTTTGCTTTGATGGCTGGAGATGTTGATATAATTGATAACATTATGAATATATCTCAGGTTGAAAAGGATATTTTATTATCGAAAGAAAGGGCTATAGTTATATTGAAAGAAAAATACAGAAATATCAGTGAATATGTTGCACCAGGAATAAGTTTTTTGGGATTTATGCTACCTTATACTCCTTTCCAGAATTTGCTTTTTTCAATTGATAGAGAGATGATTCTTGTAATGACAAGCGGAAATATATCTGATGAACCGATTGTATACTCTGATAAAGATGCCTTTTCCAGGCTTGGGAATATCGCTGACTATATCGTATCATATAACCGAGAAATAGTTGCTCAATCTGATGATAGTGTCCTGTTTGTTTTAAAAGAGAAGCCATTTTTTATAAGAAGGTCAAGGGGGTATACACCTCTTCCTTTAAATTCGAAAAGGTGTTTCAAAGATATTGTAGCTCTTGGTGGAGATTTGAAAAACAGTTTCGCTATTGCAAAGAACGATTTTGTTATAATCAGCCAGTATCTTGGAGATATGGCTGATCCTTTAACAGACAGGGAATTCAGGAAAACCGTAAATCATTTTATAAGGATATTTGATATAAATCCACTTGTGGTCGTTTCGGATATGCATCCTGGATATATGACAACTGCCTTTGCTGATGAGATGGAGAAGGATGGGTTGAAAAGGATTAGGGTTCAGCACCATCATGCTCATATACTATCAGTATTAGAAGATAAGGGATTAGAAAATGAAGTTATTGGTATTGCATTCGATGGCACAGGATATGGTAGTGATGGGACATTATGGGGGAGTGAATTCTTAGTCTCTAATAGAGAGAGATTTGAGCGTGCTGCACACTTTTCATATTTTCCTTTACCTGGAGGGGAGAGCGCAATAAAGGATGTTTGGAAGATTGGATTATCATTGCTGTATAAGAGATTTGGTAAAAGTTTCCCAATTATTCAGAAGAATGCAGCAACAGAAAATATAGTTGAGATTATAGATAAAGGAATTAATTCTCCGCAAACATGCAGTATCGGCAGATTATTTGATGGGGTAGCTGCTATATTGGGAATAGCAGGTTCCATTTCTACTGAAGCTGAGGCTGCTCAGCTTCTTGAGGAGTCAGCATTAAAGGGTAAAAAGAATATAGACCCTTTTGCAATTCCATTTATTGAGGATGAAGGCAAGATGATAATCAGCGCAGAGGAGCTTGTTGGTTATATTGCATGGATGATAAAGAAAGATGAGAGGATCGAGGATATTGCCTATGCATTTCATATTTCAATTGTCGAAAGCGCTGTTAGGATTGTAAAATTACTGCGCGAAAAAAAAGACAATAATAAAATCGTTCTAAGTGGAGGGGTCTTTCATAATAGAATTATTTTAGAATTATCTATGGAGAAGCTTGAAAATGAAGGATTTGAAGTTCTTACACCAGATAGGGTGCCCTTTAATGATGGCTGCATTGCATTAGGTCAGATTGCTGCGGCTAAAGAGATAGTAGAAGATATGTAAAATGTTAAACAAATATTATATTAGGTTACTCTATTTTTTTTCGTTTTTTCCTTATAAATGGGAGTTTAAAACCGAATTTAAGAGCGTCATTAGGGCAAACTTCAACACATTTTCCGCAACTGTGGCAGTCAGGAAGGATATGTTTTTCCTGAAGAATCGACTCTACTGTTGGACAACTTGAATCCTTTATACAGGTCTTGCAGTTGCTGCATTTCTCCCTAAAATATATAATTTTATTTGGTGATATTTGCTCCAAAAGCCAGGTAATTAGTCCAATGGGACAGATGAAGTAACAATATGGCCTGTATATAAAGAATGATGCTACTAACATAGCGCTCAAGAGAAACCAGCTATAGAATTCCCAGTTGTTTCCAGATATACCCCATCGCACTGGTGCAAAGGGATTGAAATATATAATTCTACCCATGAGAAGAAGTATTGGTATAAATGCAGCAAAGAGAATCAATCTTACAAGATTCGATTTCCAAAATGCAATTTTAATCTTCCTTTTGCTAAAAAAAGGGCTAAGATTTATTATTTCCTGAAACGCGCCAACAGGACAAACCCAACCGCAAAAAATTTTATTGCCAATAAGGCTTAAAATAGAAATTGTCAACAATGCTGCAATAAATTTAATTGGAAAATTCAGGTTACCACTTTTGATAAATATCAGCGGTCTTATCAATGAACATAAGGGACTTGGTGTTCTTAAAGTACAACTTAAATTACTATATGCTGGTAGGACAGCAAAGAAAATTATAATAAGGAATAGTATAAATATACGTATCCAGGTTTTTATCTTAATGAACAAAAGCAGTAATGTACTTAACAACCCAAATAACAGTGATATCCACAGATTTGAATATTGAAAGAATTCAATTAAACTAAGCTTGTTGCGTGGATGCCATAACATCTTATCGCTTTGAGCAAAAAGTGGTAAGTAATTTATGAATAATTGAGTTATAAGTAATATGATTAATAAAATAAATAGATATATTTTGATCGATTCTTCTTTTGCTTTGTTTTTAGGATCCATAGTTGATTGCTTGTAATAGTGAAGAGTTTACAGTAAGTTGTAGCCTCTTTTATTCATAAGTTAAAACTAAATTCGGATCAGGATTATTCTATTAGATCATTACTTTGAAGACCAATATGGATCTACTATTACTTAATAATATCTTTTACCTAGTATTAGCGTATCAAGCTCAGAAGAAAAAAACTGGTTAAATCAAAAAAATATGTTATTCTATTCTTCTAAAGGAAGGTAAGTCCTTCCTTTAGAGACTAGGAACTATTTAAGATATAAATAATAAAATTTACATGTTATTTGAATTAACGTGTTTAATATAATTGCGCAGTTTCAGCATAGTTAAGCTATCAGCATATTTTGAACTTTGAGATTTCTCTATCTCCTTCAACAATATGAACGGCACAAGCTATGCATGGATCAAAGGAACGCACAATCCTTGCAGCTTCTATAGGATTTTTAACATCTGCTATAGGAGTTCCTATAAGAGCCTGCTCAACTGGTCCTCTCTTACCCTTATCATCTCTGGGGCTGCAAAACCATGTTGTTGGAACAATGCACTGATAATTAGCTATTCTTTTGTCTTTTATTGTGATCCAGTGCCCCAGCGCTCCTCTTGGTGCTTCTGTCAGTCCCATTCCTTCTCCTTTTTCAGGGATTTCATATCTATTCCTTGGTCTTTTATTAGGTTCTAATTCATCTAACCATACTCTTGCTCTTTGGCAGATAAGCTTACTTTCAAGAGCTCGGCTGGCATGTCTTCCAAGTACTGAAAGAACTGCAGGGATATCTGCATTAAATATCTTAAGAAGACCATCTACTTCCTTTTTTACAGGCTCATTACCAGACATATATGCAATAACTGTTCTGGCTAGAGCGCCGACTTCAAGAGCCTTGCCTTGATAACGAGGAGCCTTCAGCCATGAGTAGGCTCCGGGTTTATTCGGTTTTGGAGTAGTTTTCCCATTGGAAGGATGAAGTTCAGAAGGAGATGAGTAGCGAGCATGCTTTACTGCTTCAGTAATCTTTGCGGGATCCATCTTGCCTAATTTCCCATTGATAAAGACTCCGCGTTCAATCATATGTTTCTGATCGTAGTCATCACCATCAGACTCTTCAAATAATCCGTAACTTAAAAAATCATTTAACTTGCCTATGTTAAAATAGTCTGTATATCCCTTTGCAACTGCAATAACATCAGGAATATATACCTTATTTACAAATTCTTCAACCTCATCAAGTATTTCGCTATATTGCTCAATTTTATCCTTTGTGGGCATCTGGGTCATGCCGCCGGGAACAAGAGCCATAGTATGTGGCACCTTCCCTCCCCAGATTGTCACCATCTGATGGGCTTTCATTCTTATATCAAAAGCCTGTACATAATGCGCTATAGCTCCAATATTTAGATCATCATCCTTGATATATGAATCATGTTCAAATCTCGGCAGGAATGGAGCTACTGCTGTTATTTGATCAGGTCTTCCCTTTTTTGTTTCAAGCTCCTTCTTTGCCCAGGCTTTTAACGAATTTAGCTTTTCATTGTTACCATTATATCTTAACAGGGCAGTAATATCAACATAATCAAGGGCTGCTAGATGGTAAAAATGAAGTATATTTGATTGTAAGTAATTTGCCGCAAGTGTTAAATTTCGTAAAAGTCTTCCGTTTTTATTAGGAATAATTCCAAAGGAGCTGTCTAAATTTTTAACAGAGGCAATACCATGTGATATGGGGCAAACACCGCAGATCCTTTGAGTGATCTGTACTGCATCAACGGGGTTTCTTCCTTTCAGGATCATTTCGTACCCTCTGAACATATCGCCCTTACATTTGGCATCTACTATTTTGCCATTTCTTACGTCTATTTCGATAGCCAGATGCCCTTCTATTCTACTGATAGGATCTATTATTATTTTAGCCATTGATTATACCTCCACTTCTCTGTAATCTAATTACAGCTTCACGTATTTCCGGATTTAATATTTTATTGATCTCATCAGCATTTGCATCAAGATGTTTATACAGACCTCTTTTGCCGGTATCCGGATATACAGGCTCAGTACAGCCTATACATCCTGATCCAGAGCCTGTGCATGAATTAGCTCCGCTATTCCATTTTCTCTTTGGAATATCACAGCCTGTATCCATACCCAGACATCCAAGATTATATAGGCATCCTTTATCACCCCAATCCTTTGCAAATACACCATTCCGGTAATAGTCAAGGTTTTCACACAGTTCATGTACTGTCTTTCCAAAATAGGCCATGGGTCTGTTATACTCATCAAGTTTAGGTGCTTTTCCTTTTAGGATCAGATGTAATATTACACCTACTATCCAGTCAGGATGTGCAGGACATCCTGCAATATTTATTACTGGCTTATCTATACCAACCTTTTTAAAGTAATCGGTTACACTCATTGAACCTGTAACATTGCCTCTTGCAGCCGGAATTCCTCCAAAGGCTGAGCAAGTTCCAACTGCAAGAACTGCAACAGCATTCCTGCCTAGTTTTTCAATCCATTCATTAAAACCTATATGATGCCCACTTCGTGATCCTATTGTACAGTATAGGTTATTTTTTGTAGGCACGCTTCCTTCTACTACAAGAACAAAGTCTTTTCTCTTTTTATCAACAGCCTCATGAAGCACATTCATCAATACGTCACCAGTCCCTGCGTTTATAGTTTGATGAAAATCAAGACTAATATGTTCAGTGACAAGTTGCGGTATACTTGGATTTTCAGTATTGAGCAGTGATACAGAACAACCAGAGCATGACTGTCCTTGTATCCATATAACATGTGTATTTTCAGCCGCCTTCTCAATAGCCTTTTTACAGCCTTGAAGCATTACACCAGAGAAGCTAAAGGCTGCAGCTGTGCCACCCATTATTTGAAGAAATTCCCGTCTATTTATAGTCATATAAAACCTCCCAATCTTTGTTATAAAATACTAAATATTAATTGCGGCATCCAGAATTTGTTCTATTGCAACAGGTATAGATTCCTTTACTGATTTGCTGATACAAATATCCGTTGTACTAATATCTTCTGGAACAATCCCAATAAATTCTATTTCAGGTTCGCTCCCCATTAAATTTAGCAATTTGGCAACCTCCATAATACCTACCTCATGCAAAGATATCATAGAACGAGAATCGATTAAATTATTTGGTGTGAATCTATACACGCTTCCTGGAGTGTCGTCTGTCTCCAATGCATCGATAATAATAATTTTATCACGTCCAGCCATTACATCTAAAAGATCAAAACCAGCAGTGCCTCCATCAATAATTTCAATGCCTTCAGGCAGTTGGATATCTGATTCCATTAAATGATTGACTATATATACTCCAAGCCCGTCATCGCTTTGTAATATATTCCCAATCCCAAGTATCAATATATTTTTCATATCAAAATTATATATTATAAATCTAAGTAATATAAGATATTTACAATTTGTTATTCTCCACGTGGCAAGTTATACAGCTTTCGATTGCTGTGCTATCATTTTGATCATGACATTTAGTGCATTTTTTTATTCTGTCATCATTCTCATACTTATGATGACAGGCAATACACTTTATATCCGCATCTTCATGTTTCTGATGCAATGCTTTTAGTTGTGATTTAGTTTGGGTTCCAATACTCTTTGTCAGGGTAGCAGCATCAGTTGGTATTGGAGTACTGCGTTTACAAGCAACAAAAGAAAGATTCGTTAAAAAAAATAAAATAATAATAGTATTATATATTAATATTCTCACTAAGTACCTCCTGATATATATTATTAGTATTGTATTTTGATCATTTATATTATATATGCAGTCTGTGAAAAGTTTCAAGAAAAAAATATATAAATTATTATATATTTTAATTATATTAATATTATAATATCAAAATTTATAATATAAAACATACAATATACTGTTTAAGATGAAGTCCAAATCCTTTTAAATCATTTCTAAGAATCAAATTAGTGCTATAGATTAATGCAGAAACTGCAATTGCATCGCTGACATAAATTTTTCCTTCAACGTCCTTTGTCAACCTGATTGGATAATATTGTCAGATACGTTGAATGTATATTGTATAAGTTTTTATAAGTATAGTGCACTTTCAGCAATAGTATTCAAAGATTAAAATATTCCTTAATAAATTACTGATACGTTGCAGATCCCGCAAAGGTGAATCATTATTAATCTACCGTTGATTGGACAGCAAATAGAAATTATCCAGCCTATTATAATTAAACAGCAAGTTCCATGCCATCTTTAAAGGATCGTTACCCTATTGACTTTTTTTTTCAATATACATCTTTTTTTCAAAATTACGAAGAATTTTCTTTACATTAAGATATTAAAATATTAAATAA
>JAXHTB010000310.1:0-4824 GCA_034190185.1 Spirochaetota bacterium
TGGTATTCATAACCTATGGCTGTCTTTGGAATCATTGCCTTGATATTACCCAAGGGCTGTCCAGTAGTTACCTCACGTTCCACCTCAATTAGTTTATATTCAGTTGTTGTTGGATTACTGGGATTATCTATTTCCTGTTGTGTATGAAAGTTTTGTGTAGTAATATTAGGTTTTATGATATCAATGTATAAACCAATTCCTGTTGTAAATTTGATTTGGGTGAATGGTTCTTCATAAAGAGCACCAAAACCCTCAGATCGATAATAATTTGCAGCTTCATGAGACCATTTTACGTATGGAGCCCAGCTTAAACCTATCTGGAGCTCTCCTATATCTAATCTATAAGCTCCGTATGCTTTTCGTATCTTCACTTTCCTTTCATTTTCGTAATCGTCAATTCCTAGTTCAAATACACCGCTATACTTTTTATAATCGAAAGTAAAACCCAAATTGCTGTTATTATTTATTTTGTATAGTATATCGTTGTCAAAGTTGTTTTTTTCAGCCGCGTTGTATGTCTCTGATTCAACGTATCCGAAAAAGATGTAGAGATTGCCGTAAGGTCTGACTGCATCCGCCCCTATTGCTGATTTTACAGCAAAAATTGAGATTGAAAATACCATTGCTAGTGTAAACTTACATAAATTTTTCATAAATAGATTGCCCCCCTTTTTTTATTCTTTATTTAATTATTTTAAATTCTTATTTATTTTAAATCTTAAAATTAAAGTTAGATAGATTAACTATCATTGGACTTTTTTCTTGTGCTAAGAGCTGTATGAATTAATTTTCTATGCTCATGCGATGTTTCATTTATTAACATTCTCCTCAATGCATCTTTTACACCAGGGAAATTTCTGTTTTTTAGCAGATATCTATACATCTGTCCTCTGACAATATCATTTTCTTCTGATGGGAGTTCTTCAAGAATCGATTCAACAGAACCCTCTGTTGCTTCTTTTCGATGCATTGTTACTACTATAGCATTTCTGACATTTGCATTTTCTTCACGGAAAAGCTCTTTGCTGAGTCTTTCATTCACTTCATTATCCTCCATATATATAAGGGAGGTTACTGCTGCAGAACGCACTCTGGGGTTTTTATCGTTAAAGTATGTGCATATGTCTTCAATTAATTCCTTATCAGCAGTATTACCTGCTGAATGCAGGAGTGCTGCCTTTGTATTGATATCATGATCAGACTGGAGTTCAGATGCTATCAATTTTTTTATCTCTCTTGATTTCTCTTTGTAATGAATACTACTGCTATTGTTAAGATTTTTTGTCATGGCGCCAAGAGAAAGAACTGCAGTACTTGCTATCTTATCAGCATTCTTTTTACCGCTGTTCCTGTCATCATATACGTCCCAAAGACTGTTAACAGCGCCATCAGTTGGATTTTCAATCGACCCAAAAGCAATTGCAGCTTGTATCCTGCTTTCAGTTTGGAATTCATCACCTTCCATTATTACAGTAAGTGCTTTTTGAGCCTGTTCTCTTCCATCTCTTTCCAGTGCATGAACAAGCATGACTCTTTGCGTTGGATTTAGGTTTTTTTCTAGAAGATATGTTGGGAATTTTAAAGCAGCCTCTGGATGAAGTGATAGAAATTCCAATAATGTTTCTATACATTGGACGTCGAATGATCGATATTGTTCAAAAAGATCATCTGCAGTTTTAAAAAAATTCTTGCCTGCAAATTTTTGATTTAGCCTGCCAATCTCATTTTTGCGCGCAAGAGATATGCTATTTTTCGGAAGACTTTCCCAGTCTGCGATTTTGCTGTTGTAGTCTATCGAGTTATCCCAGATGGCAAGATTTTTCTTTGGAGAGAAGGGTATCAGCTCGAGGTTTACTGTTGACGAGACCTTAAGGAAGGGATTTTCATCTGAATAAAAGATAATCAACTCATTGCCCTTTGCATTTTTTATCCAGCTTTCAGGCCTACCATATTCTATTTTAAGATTTGATTTTTTTATCTCTGTTTTTTCATTGCCTAATGCTGCTCCGGACTCAGAGAACAAATCTATGTATTTCGATTTGGATTTTTCAATGCCTCCCTTTATTTTGCTGTAACGCGCCATGTACTCTCCATTGCCGTCTTCCTCTTCAGCGTTCCACCTTGCAAAAAGCGAGTCCCTTACAATAAACTGGAAGGATGTAATTACATCCTTTATGCTCTTTTCGTCCTCTTGTGCGATCTCATTGCTAAAATCAAAATGTATAAACTCGCCTTCGCTGGATATTTCAGCAAAGAAGAGTTTGGAAAAGAGCTTCTCTGCATTTACATTCTCTTTGCCGGAATGCCTCAGATGCACAGGCGAGAACTGAAACCCCGCCATTATCGAATTACTCATGATTTGAAATATTCTAAAATTGAGTGTGCCTCTTAGCTCCATTCTTTTGTGTATCGATTTAGATCCTGTTTGATCTGCGTGTATTACTGTATTGCAAGATATTTTGTACATTTGTCTTGCATTATTTCCCCAGTGTATTGGTATAGATTGAGGCAGAAGGTTGTATCCAATAATGAGCAATAATGTTATTATCGAAAACAGGATTAGTAATATTTTTTTTCTTTTATTTATCATCTATTCACTATCTGATGTGTCAAGGGGAAGCAGTTCGCTATCCTCAACCCTTATCCAATTAGTATATTCTCCACTACCAGAAAAATCCATTTCAAGTAATGGGATCTTGAATGAACTGAATCTGAATATTTCTTTTGACCATCTTTTAGAAAACAGTATAAAATTGATTTCAAAATAGAGATCGATATATCCCTTAGGTCCAATTAGGTATAATCCAACTTCGCGATTTAGCGTTCCTTTAACCCGCCCGGGATAATTTACATCATCGTATTCTGTAGTTGTGTAACAGCTCTGAATAAAGGAAAGTGTTATAACATCAAGATATGTATAGAGGCCAACTGTGGCAAGTCCGGCAATACTTGCGCTGGCATCTGCATAAACGCTTCCTCTTAAGCTTGCATATTTTTCTACAGTCAGGCTTCCATCAATATTAACATCAAGATTTACACCGGGCGTGAACCATGTTTCGATGCCTGCTGTGAGGGTAAATTTAAAGCAATAATACCATTGAGTAGTACTTATTTCCTTTCCCCAGATAAGTATGGGATACTCCCAGGTTTCATTAGAAAAACCTTCGCCAGCTTCAGATAAAATTACATTTTGCGCGCCTTCAATATGGAATTCAAAACCGGATTCATCTTTATTATAAGGATGAGATTCCGCATTGAGGTGTGTATTGACAAGGTACATAGTTTTTTTAAACACAGTACCGGAAACATGAACTCCAAGACTGTAGAGGCTGTAGTTATAGAAGAACATACCTTCATGTGCCTCTGCATTTGCTCCAAACATGTCTCCGCCAACATTAAATTCTAGTCCATCCCAGAAAATTACAAGTGACCTGTAGTCTTCATCTGGCGGGTCCATCTTGCAGTATGGATAAGCCTTTATACCTTCGTTAGGAGAAACCTCAACTTTCTCTAATACAAAAGTTAAATTTTCATATTTTGTGTTGTTATCAATCGTTATTGTCGGTGTATCACTTGGTTCGTCGTAGATATCGCCATCAGCAAAGTAATCTGTTTCGCTATATTCAGTATTGTCACTGTTAGGTTTAATAAATCTTGATTCCGATACCTCTCCATCGGGATTTACAATCGCTTCAATCCTGAATGCATGATCTCCATAATCATCCTTGCCCATTGCATGCCTGATCTGACTCAATGGGTAACAGTCAGCATATGAATCTCCTGCTGAACATCCTGAATCATTACAATTAGCACTGGCATCAGGTGGCCAACCATCATAATCGCTGAAATAGTTATAAGATCCTTTATCTTCAGGTATCCGAAGCCCTAGAGTTATCCTTTCTGTTGTGTTTGCCTTTAAAATAGGGATGTAGTATTTATTAACCCAGCCCCCCATAGATTTGTCGTAAATTTCCAGAGGCACGTTTATTGTTCCGGCATCATCCTTAATGAAGAATTGTATTGGAACATTAAGCGCGTCGCTTGATGATGATTTTACATGCACTGTCCCTGTAAAATTTCTGTCTTTTTCACTTGGCTCTATAATTATCTGCATCTCATCTTCTTCAAGGCCGCTCTCTGATATACCGGGTAGATCCTCTAGACTTACATTGTACCATACAAGCACGTCATTGGGATCATCTGATCCGCCGGTAAAACTCATGCTTTCAATAGAGAGGTCTGGTTTCTTCATATAGTCTGAAGTAATTACAATTTTATTTTCTTCATTAAGTTTATCCTTGAATTTTTGGTACACATAATAAGCATCTATTTCGGCATCTTCAAATTTGTTTACTTCGCCTACAACATAGAAAACACCAGTTTTAAGATCTCCGGTCAGCTCATCCTTTGAATCCTCAGCAGGAATGTTGATTATGAGACCATAAATATTTGTACCTGCCTGAATTTGATCAATTGTTGTATTTGGGGTTCTGTGACAATAGTACATACGGATATCGCTAATATAACCAATGCCGTTTTCCACTTCTTCAACATCATCTACATTCAATAGATAGAACTGCACTGGGATGTTCTCTTCATCATATGTTGCTGTTAGAGAGATGTTCACTGGAAGGTCGTGGCCGATATGAACCTTTTTTTCTAACTCTGCTCCCTGTTTGTCAACAGGAGGGGTGATGTTGTCAATAGACTGCTATAATGCCTCTCGATGGATCACACCACACCCACCGGGCGTCGGACGTCGGGCTTTGAACTTTGGTCTTCCCACTATGTCGTGGCGCTGCTGCTCGTGCTGCTCGTCGCGGC
>JAXHTB010000311.1:0-4821 GCA_034190185.1 Spirochaetota bacterium
ATATTTACAATTTTATCTAATCTTTTTTACATTGACTAATACTATATATTATAGTCATAATAATCCTTTATTAATATATAACTCTGTGCGTTTCCAAATCGTATAATTAAAAATTCTGGATAATAAAATGCTTTCTATTATTAAATATTTCTCCCTCTTAATCGTTCTTTGCGTAATCATCATTCTTGTAATTTTTATCATTTTCGGATTGCAATCAGAACCTCTTGTGGTCTCCGGAAGGAAACTGACCTACAGTGATGCTGCAAGGGTTAAGCATATGATAAGGCAGAATAAGTTACATGATCTTAAGAGAGGTGAGGTCAAGAGGATTTATCTTACAGAAAGGGATTTGAACTTATTCTTTGATTACGCACTGAGCCGATCTCGGGGAAGATACAAACTAGGTGCGAAAGTTTATCTGTATGAAGATTATGCAAAGGTAGATTTTACATATTCCCTGCCGCGTAATCCATTTGGATCATATCTGAATATGACCAGTGAGTTGTCCTTTACGTTTAATTCTATTTCTATAGATAAATTAAAAATTGGAGAACTACCCATCCCTGGATGGTTTGCCGGCTTTATGCTAAAATTAATGCATAAATATTTACAGCAGTATGATCGATATCAAAGCATCTCTCAAGGGTTAAAAACAATAAAAGAGGTCCGACTTCGGAAAAGAAGCATGATTATAGTTTACCAGTGGCAACCTGATTTATTGAATGAAATTCAGAATCAGAGCAGAGGGATGTTTTTACCGAAGTATGAACAGGAGCACCTGCCCTTTTATAATAATCTTATTATGAATATAGCTACAAATAATGGGAATAAACTGATTTCACTTTCCAGAGTATTTCAGATTCTTTTCCGGCAGGCAAGAAAGAATAGCACATCTTCTGGTAATGCCGTTGCAGAAAACCGTATCTTGATAATTGCCCTTACTATTAACAGTGTGGGAACAAAAATTAACAGGATACTTGGCATGAAGAAGAAATCAGGATTCAAACGATTGAGATTGACCTTATTAGGGCGTCAGGATCTTGCAAAACATTTTCTGGTTTCAGCCGCGATTACTGTTTCAGCCGGCACCGGGCTTGCAAACCTTGCCGGCATCTTTAAGGAAATAGATGACTCCAGAGGAGGATCAGGATTTAGTTTTGCTGATCTGTCAGCAGACCGTGCTGGTGTAAGGTTTGCACAGAAAGCTGTTACATTAGAAGGTCAAGCTGTTATATTGCAACAGAGAATGAGTAGTACTTCTCTCAGGGATACAGATTATATGCCATATATTAATAACCTTCCGGAAGGTATTATGGAACTTCAATTTAAAAGAAAATTTAAAGACCTGAATAGTGAAAATTATCATATGATAGATATGGAGATTGAAAACAGGATCTCCCAATGCAAAGTTTATAAATAAAATATATGTTGAGTTTTTTTGTGATCTGTAATATCTTATTGTAATACAGATAATACAAGGCAAAGGTTTAGATTGGATACTATAACTTTAAGGTGCTGGAAATGATTGAAGAAATATTGAAAGCATTTGCCAGAAAAAATGATTAACCAGGTCAGTAATTTTACAAAATGACTAGTTAATCCATCCCCCTAATAATGATTTAATAAAAGAAGGTCCTTTTCTCGTTTTTTTAAGAGACATCACTGGATTAGCTAATAATGAATCAGATTTATTATGAATTTAGATTTTTTTATTGGAAAATAATCGAGGAGGAATAATAATGAACTTACTTATTTCACTTTATAAAAATATGTCTATAAAATTGAAGATATTTCTTACAGGTACTACTGTAATTATTTTATTTTTAATAATTAATTTTTTTTATATTATTCCAGTAATGAGATCTAGCATTATTGAGCAGAAAAAGTTGAAGTTAAAGGAAATTGTTGAAACTCAATATTCCATTATTCAGAGTTTTAATAGACAATCCAGAAATGGAGAAATGTCCGTAGAAGAAGCAAAAAATATATCAATTCATTTAACGAATAATGTTAGATTCGGGTCAGAAGGGAAGGATTACATTTGGATTAATGATTTTAAACCTAAGATGATAATGCATCCATATTTACCAAAACTTAATGGCAGGGATTTGTCAAATTATGCTGATCCTAATGGCAAGTTAATGTTTGTGGAATTTGTTAAGATATGTCAACAATATGGTGAAGGATATGTAAATTATATGTGGCAGTGGAAGGATCAGAAGGATAAGATAGTACCGAAGATTTCCTTTGTTAAGTCCTTTAATCCCTGGGGATGGATAATCGGTACTGGTGTGTATATACAGGATATAGAAAAGGAGATAATGAGTTTTCAGATAAATCTTACTGTTATATATGTTATTATTACAGTGTTGATGTTTTTCCTTATTCTTTTTATTTCCAGAGATATTGCGAATCCAGTAATCGAAGTAACATCAACTTTTAAAAAGTTATCTGAGAGTGGTGGAGATCTTACCAAAAGACTGATTGTAAATTCTAAGAATGAGATTGGTGAATTTTCTAGATATTTTAATATTTTTATAGAAAAGCTGAATAACATTATTTATCAGATAAAAACCAGCGCTGTTGTGCTTACTGATTCCTCAAAGATGATATCTGATGACAATAGGGACTTATCAAAAAGAACTTCAGACCAGTTTTCTTCTCTTAAGGAGTTATCATCGAGCATAAGGGAGATAGCTGACGGAGTTAGAATAAGTGTAGAGAATTCACATGAGGCCAGTATACTCTCAGAGAAAAATATAAGGCTTGCAGAAAATGGAGGCAATATCGTAACTGAGCTTATAGATTCAATACAGGAGATAAATCAATATAGTAAAAAGATAGGTGAGATTTTTGGAGTGATTAATGATATTGCCTATAAAAGTAATCTTCTTGCTTTGAACGCAGCGATTGAGGCATCTCATGCAGGGAAGCATGGACGAGGATTTTCTATAGTCGCTAACGAGGTGAGGGATCTTGCGCAAAGATCTGGAGATGCTGCTAAAGAGATTGAAGCTTTGATAAGTGATACAATTGATAAAATTGAAAAGGTAACAGTTCTTTCTAATAAAAGTGGAGAATCCTTAGATAACATAAATTTATCGTCAGAACACGTTTATAAGATTGTTAAAGATGTCTCATTAGCAAATAAAGAACAGGAAAATTTAATTATACGCTTTAACAATGCAATAAACAAGATGGAAGCAATAACTGATGAAAATACTTCACTTGTCGAAAAGACATCGATTGCCAGTAAGGATTTAGACAACCACGCAGTAGATCTGAAGAAGCTGGTTAATGAATTTGTTATTGAGAATAAAGATGACTAGAATTTGTAATTTTAATTTTATCATTTCTTGTTGACTCTGTATATTAAGTATTTACCATATAATATGCTATCAGGATGCTTATTATGGAAGAGGGCTACCCGGAAATACCTGAATTTTTAAAGGAGCTTATTGATACAGGAGAGGCTCTTGATGAGATCATGATCGATAGAGAGGGCAACTGGTTCCATAATAACGAGCCCTTTACAAATAAACGCATTAAGGATTTTTTTAACAGACATCTCGATGTTACAAGCGAAGGAGTCTATGTAATAAGCTACAACAGGTTCGTATATCCTATAACTGTGGAGGATGTGCCTCTCTTTGTTACAGGAGTTAGATTTATAGGCAATGGTATATCAGAAAAAACGCTCATTACTATTAGTTCATCCATTGAAGAGGAGTTGGATATTGATACTCTTCAATATAACAAAAAGAATAATGCGCTTTATTGTCATGTAAAGAATGGCAAACTTCCTGCCAAATTTAAGCGTTCTCCTTCTTTTCAGGTTCTTGAAAGACTCGAGGAAAGTGATGATACATTTTATCTTAATATTTCTGGGAAAAAGATTGTACTTTCAGAAAAGATGAATAATGAATGAATAACTCTCTGAATAATTTAAGTTGCCATTCGTTGATTATTTGAGTTTCCCCTGTTATATGGAACAGTCCCTTAAATAATAAAATTGGGTTTATTATTGACAAAAATATTGTTTTTGAGTAAACAATATCTATATTCCTTTTATTATCAGAAAGAGGAGAAAACTATGAAGAAAAAAGTATATATATCTTTTTTTATTACAATAGCAATATTATTCTCATCAATTCAGTTTCTAGTTGGTAAGACAAAAGAAAAATTTTTTCGTGGAAGAGTAATATATATTTCTGAAGAATATATAGAAATTAAACGTTCAGAAACTGAAATAAAACTCTATTTTACAGATGAAACACTGTTTGTAGAAAAGGATGCAACTAAGGGCACAAAGGAGATAATTGAACTTTGTCAGGTGGTGAAGGTTTATTATACAAAAGATAAGAAGAATATTCTTAAAAAATTAATAATAGTAAAAGAGAGTGATTGTTTTAGAGAATAATAGATATAGGTATTACTTTGAAGTATCATAAAAATATATCTTCCTTTACTTTGTAGTTAGTAAAAGACAGTCAAATTGAGTAGTAATACCGAATAATACAAGTAGAATAACATGCCGATAATTAGCAGATTCTTTGGTATTATAATTTATATTTTAGAGGGATCATTATCCACCACACTTCCATGCGAAATATGGAGATGACGAGATAACAGTTGAAATTGAAAGTGGTATTATTAATGGTAGCATGTCAAACCGTGCTATTAAAATGATACAAGAACGGCGAGAGAAATAGAGATGTAGGCAAAAGGTTATCACTGTTTTTCACATGAATCCTTGAATTCTTTAGGAACCCAAACGCATATCTTGTTATCACCTATTTACAGTTAAAATTTTTGCAGAAA
>JAXHTB010000312.1:0-4817 GCA_034190185.1 Spirochaetota bacterium
TTTCCTTTTTTTTACATCAATGTCTATTGTAATTGTTGATACTAATTTCCCTTTTTTGTCATAAACAGGATAAACTGCATTTTCATTTATTGGATTATTAAGGGCCGGGCATGCTTCTGGTATAATCTCTCCCCTGCTTAATTCAGCAGCAAATGCCAAACAGGTGAGAAATCCGCATTCTCTGCAATTTGTTTGTGGTAATAACTTAAATATATCAAGGACAGGGATGTATTTTTTTTTCTTATAATTTGGTACAATTGAATCTCTTCTAGAGCTGAGGTTATTAAGAAAATCGAATAACAGGTTTAAAAAAAATACACCTTCTTTCTTACTCATGCAAGGGCTTGCAGCTACTGAATGGGGATGTAATGCACAGTAGTATTTCTCTAGAGAGAACTTTATATAATCTGGTTTTTCATAATAAACTGCATCAAAAACATCTGCATTAATATAAGGAAAAAGTTCAGAAATATCTGTGTCAAAGTTAGCCTGAATTATACATTGAGTCGTACCACCTAAAGGACCTGATTTAACTATTGAAAGATTTGAGTAATCCTTAATAAACATCTTAGAGTGTATAGCTGTAGCCAAAGGCCAGAGTTATTACATGTGTAGCAGCATCTATATCGTTGTCAAGATTTGGAGTCCGATCAGCTTCTGGCCTGGGATCATCTATTTCATCCAGATGACTACCAGCATGACAATACTTCAGCATTACTGAAATGTTATCAGTTATCATATATTCCATACTTAATATCATGGCAGCAGGCCAACGCGAATTTTTTTATCTTGCTGTGCATAAAGGGAAGCAGCGCATAATATAGTGGACAAAAAAATCGTTGTGATCATTTTTTTCATAATATACTCCGTTTGCGTTATTTTTAAAAAAATAATTTAGAATGAATATATGTCAATAAAAAATTCTTTTCTAAATTACAAATAAAATTGAACAGATCGAAAATATTTTTAATACTTATTTTAAATTATTTAACTATTGTGTAATTCAAGCGAATGATGCAAGTTTAATTTGTTTTCAGTAATTGTATTGTATTTTTAATCATGCTTAAATATAGACTGATTATAAAGATCGACTGGATGATAATATAAAAAGAAGATATCAAAATTGAAGATATATTTAGATCGGCATTGAATTTGTAGGGTCCTGTGCTATCAATTTGAGCTTACAGAATTTCTAATTATTGACGATAATTTGAAGGATAGTGTTTTATAGGGATACAGTTATCTAAATAAGATAACTGATTGTATTTGTACATATTGAAAAAAATATATTTATTTTTTTCAATTTCTTTGTATAATGAAAATAACCTTCCTGACTTTTGACTTGAAGGTTATTTTGATTTGTACTTAACTATTATCATAAGATAAGTATATAAAAGTTAAATATATATTCAGGAGTTTTTTGTAATGAATTACAATTCAATTAAGTTCGAAGAGGATGATAATATCGGTATTATAAGCCTTAATCGTCCTGAAAGAATGAACGCTGTAATAGAAGAAATGTATTTAGAAATTCAAGATATTCTCGATCACCTAAAGCAAAATGATAAAATTCGTTGCATAGTTTTAACTGGATCAGTCTTGAGAAAAGAAGGTGTAGAGAAACAGGCGTTTTGTGCTGGCGCTGATTTAAAAGAACATTCTTCCGGACAGAGGAGTCATGCTCAAAAGAGGAAATATATACAACTTGCACATGAAACAACTCGTATGATCTATGAATTCCCATTTCCTGTAATAGCTGCAGTTAATGGCCCAGCCCGTGGCGCTGGCGCTGAGATGGCGCTTAGCTGCGATATCATTTATATTGCAGAAAATGCTAGTATTGCATTTCCAGAAGTAGGTCTGGGAACCTTTATCGGTGGTGGTGTTACTTCTATCCTTGTAAAAAGCATTGGAATCATGAGAGCAAAGGAGATGGTCTATTCTGGGAGAGTAATAAATGGGGAAGAGGCTGTAGAAATAGGTTTAGCATTGAAGAGTCTTCCTGTAAACAGGTTGATGGAAGAAGTAAAGAATTATGCTCATTCTTTAGCAGAAAAGGCGCCTATCTCAATGAAATTTGCAAAAAAACGTCTGACCGGGTCATCTTTACTTGATATTGAAACTGTTCTGCAACTGGAAACAGATGCTATCCTTACATGTATGGATACAGACGACTGGCATGAGGGTATAAATTCATTTACCGAAAAAAGAAAACCTGTTTATAAAGGGAGGTAACATGAGTTTTGATAGGATATTTAAAGCAGAGTCTGTTGCTATTATCGGAGCGTCTAAAGATGAGACAAAGAGGGGATTCCAGGCAATAAAGATACTTCAGGATTTAAAATATGAAGGGAAAATATACCCTGTTAATCCTAAAGAAAAGAAAATTCTTGGACTTTACTGTTGCCCTAATGTAATGAATATTGAAGATGATTTAGATTTAGCTTTAATTACAACACCAGCAAATACATTGCCTAGTGTTATAAAAGACTGCGGGAGAAAGGGTGTAGCAGGTGTAGTAATTATTGCAGGTGGATTTAGTGAGTTAGGAAGTGAAGGAAAAAAACTCGAAAGGAAGATATTCGAAATTGCCAACAGTCATGGTGTAAGGATCATTGGACCGAATACATCAGGAATAATAAATGTACATAGCAATATGAATCTGGTTGGATTACGGGATGTACCCAAGGGAGATATTGCATTATTAACTCAAAGCGGAAATATAGCTTTGAATATCATCACTGAAGCAAACCTAAAAAGCCAGAAAGGATTTTCATATTACATAGGGGTCGGAAATGAATCAGATATCAAGTTTCATGAGTATCTTGAGTTCTTTACAGATGATCCTGATACAAAAGCTATTCTTATGTATGTTGAAGGTCTTAGTGAAGGACGAAAATTTCTTCAGCAAGCTTATAAAACAACAATTAAAAAACCGATTATTCTTTTAAAAAGCGGACGTTCATCCATAGGTAAAAAATCAGCAGGTTCTCATACTGGGGCCCTTGCAGGAATTTCTGAAGTGGCAAGGACAGCTTTTAAGAGGGCAGGTATAATTACAATTGAAGATTCTGATAAACTTTTCCCTGCTGCAGAAAGTCTTTCCAGCCTTCCACCAATATGCAATAATAAAATTGCAATTCTTGCAGATGGCGGGGGGCATGCTACAATAGCATCGGATTTACTGTCTGATTATGGGGTTGATATCCCGGATCTGGAAGAAAAAACAAAAGAACAGCTTATGGCAATACTTCCGCAAAATGCATCTGTTATCAATCCTATAGATGTGGCTGGAGGCACTGATCAGGATCCTGGTGTATTTGCTGATTGTGCAAAAATAATCCTTGAGGATGAAAATATTGGTGGACTTCTTGTAGTTGGATTATTTGGAGGATATGGGATAAGGTTTTCGGAAAAACTTACATTTATTGAAGAAGACGCAGCACATAGAATGGGAAAACTTGTTAAGACAACAGAAAAACCGATTGTATTACATAGTTTATACAACTTTGCTAAACCTCATTCACTTGATCTATTAAGATATTACAATATACCAGTATACGATTCCCTTGATATTGCATGCAAATGTATAGATGTGCTTTCGCAATATGGGAATTATCTGATCACATACCATGAGAAGGCAAATTTTGTATTTAACTGGAAAGCTAATGCCAAAAAGGAATGTAATGATATTATCAATGATGCCATTAGAGAAGGGAGAAGCGCACTGCTTGAACATGAGGCAAAGGAATTGCTAAAGAAACATTATGCGCCTGTATCCGATGATTGTCTGGCTAAAAACGAGGATGAAGCAGTAAAAATTGCAGAAGAAATTGATGGTAGTGTGGCGCTTAAAATAGTATCACCTGATATTCTACATAAAAGCGATGCAGGCGGAGTTGAGCTAAATCTGAAGAATGAGGAGGAGGTTCGGCTTGCTTTTCAAAAGATCGTTAAGAAAGCTAAAGTATTTAAACCGGATGCTGATATTAGGGGATGCATTGTCTCACCTATGGTAAGCGCCGGAGTTGAGGTAATTATCGGCACAAAGATTGATGATCAGTTTGGTCCCATTGTCATGTTCGGATTGGGCGGTATATTAGTGGAGATTGTTAAGGATGTATCATTCAGGGTGCTGCCTGTATCTCGTTTTTCTGCTGAAGAAATGATAGAAGAGATAAAATCAGCGCCAATTCTCGATGGTGTTCGTGGGATGAAACCTGTTGATAAAGCTTCCATCGTTGATTTAATTATGACTGTTTCTGAGATAATAGAGGCATACCCCATAATCAAGGAGATGGATCTTAATCCGGTAATTGCAAACAATGAAGGTCTGTCAATTGTTGATGCAAGGATTATTTTGAAGGATCAAAAAGATCAATATGAGGAGTAGCGGCAATATCCGTGTCATACACGAATGTTTCTGTCAGGCATCCGGAATGAATAGATAAATTCCCGCATAAATCATTCGGGAATGATGACAAAGAAACATCGTAAGATTGCTGCAATCTATCCTCATTTAACCCAAATTCCTCAATGAAAAGACGAATTAGCTTTCTAATCGCCTCATAATTGATTCAACTGCTCTTTCTCTTTCTTTGTCAATTTGCTGACAACCAAGTCGTAAGAGTGGTCAATCCAGGATAATATTTCACTCTCATCAATACTTCCGTCCAGTGTTATGGTATTCCAGTGTCGTTTGTTCATATAATAACCAGGCTGCACCGCCTTGTATTGTATTCGAAGCATTTCAGCTCTGTGGGGATCGCATTTAAGTGTTATACGCAACGGGGTTTCTCCCCACGCAACGAGCGCAA
>JAXHTB010000313.1:0-4810 GCA_034190185.1 Spirochaetota bacterium
AAAAAACGATGATGATCTTGTTGGGGTAAAGGTAGTAGGCAAAGAGGATGATATAGTAATAGCATCGAAAAATGGTTTACTAATAAGAACAGATATTGGAAAGATGAGGTCTATGGGACGGGTTGCAGGCGGTGTGATCGGTATGAGGCTTGATAAAGAGGATGTTATTATTGGGATGGATATAGTAAGAAGCAAATCTTCTCTTTTTGTATTAACAACCTGTGGATTCGGCAAGAGGATTGATTATAAAAGGTTTGCAACAAAGGGAAGAGGGGGTAAAGGAATGATATATCTGAAGGTTACCCAAAAAACAGGCCATTCTGTTGGTATAAAGTCTGTTTTTCCTTCAGATGAGATAATAATTACATCATTAACCGGAAAGACAATAAGACTTCAAGCTAAGGATATTTCTATGCAGGGAAGAACTGCTATAGGTGTAAAGCTTATTGATATTGAAGAGGGTAACGAAGTATCTGATTTTGCTGTAATATCAGAGGATGATTAGTGAAACAGAGAAGCATACCCTTTTGCAGAGCCACAATCGATAAAGAGGAGATTAGTGAGGTTGTTGAAACTCTTAGATCAGGATGGCTGACAACGGGCCCAAAGTGTGAAAGGTTCGAGAAAAAATTTGCTGATATCATTGGCTGTAAAACAGCAATAGCTCTCTCTTCATGTACTGCTGCACTTCATCTTGCTCTTATCGCTTCCGGCGTTGGAGAGGGAGATGAGGTAATAACCTCGCCATATACATTTGCATCAACAGCAGAGGTTATAAATTATGTTGGAGCAATCCCTGTATTTTCAGATGTCACCCTTGATTATAATATTGATGTTATAGAGATACAAAAAAAGATATCCCCTAAAACTAGAGCAATCATTCCTGTACATTTCGGTGGCCTTCCGTGTGATATGGATGAAATAATGAAGCTTGCATCAACTTATAATTTAAGCATTATTGAGGATGCGGCTCATGCTTTTCCTGCAGAATACAAGGATAAAATGATCGGGAACATCGGTGATTTTACATGTTTCAGTTTCTATGCTACAAAGAATATTACAACAGCTGAAGGCGGAATGATTACTACTAACAAAATTGAAAGCGAAAATATCATTAGAGCATTAAGCCTGCATGGAATTGATAAAGATATATGGAAAAGAGAAATCGATGGAAGTTATTCTTATTACGATATTATAGCTGCCGGATATAAATATAACCTATCAGATATATCTGCTTCTATCGGAATCCATCAACTAGAGAAATTGAATTACTTTATGGAGAGGAGAAGGAGTATTGTAGAAAGGTACAATGCAGCATTTTCTGAAATAAGTGATATTATTCTGCCACCAGTTGGAGATAAAGATAAAAAACATGCATGGCATTTATATGTAATAAGATTGCTAGAACCTGAAAAAAGGGATGATGTTATTGTGAGATTAAGAGAAAGAGGCATTTCCACATCAGTGCACTTCTTTCCGCTTCATATGAATCGCTATTATAGGGAAAAATATCGATATACAGATAATACCTTTCCCATTGCCAGGGATTTATACAGATCATCAATATCTATTCCTCTTTACCCCTTGCTAACTGATGATGATGTTGATTATATTATTGAAAAAGTAATAGAGTCGGTTCTAATATAGATTGTGATCATTTTACTACATTTAAATATATTCATTAACAACAAACTTTGCAAAGTCAAGAGAGCATGTAAATGCCGGTGATATTGCATTCAGAATATGAATACAACTCCCATCTTTTATTATCTTAAAATCCATTACAAGCTCCTTATCCTTCCAATCAACTAGCTGTGGTCTTATTCCTGCTTTTGATGAAGGCATAACATCACAAGGATGTAAATCCTTTACAAGCTCTCTTGCATCACGATAGAAAAACCTTGATAAATATTTTCGCGGCTCAATTAGAGCAAGTGATCTGAATTTCGGATTTTCAAAAAAAAGAATAGCTTCCCTTAATAATATTTCACCAGCCTCTATATCCATACCTTTTACTATTCCATAATTCTCTCTTCCAAATGCAGGTATAGCAGTTGGACCAAGATATACATTCCTATCAATGCTTTTTGTAAAATGAATTCCCAAAAAAGGATTTCTTATATCAGGTACAGGATAGATGTTGCCATTGACAAAATTAGCTTTATCGCTTCTTAATTTTTTATATATACCCTTAAAGGGAATTAGTTTATAGTTCTGTCCAACCTCAAAGGCATGAGCAATTTTATCGCTAAAGGCACCACCTGCATTAATAAAAATATTAAATTCAATCTCCCCTATATTTGTTAATACTGACCTGGTTGCTTTAATACCTTGAAATTCAGTATTTAAGAAGATTTTTGCCTTGCCTGATGAAACAACATCGTTGTAAAGACTTTGTAATATCAGTTTAGGTGAGACTACAGCAGTATTATTAGAGAATAAGGCTTTTTCATATGTTTTTGCATTTGGCTCTATTGTTGAAAGCTCTTTTTCGTCTATTAGTTTAACTTTTGCTCCATTGTTTAAGGCTCTTTTGAAAAGTATATATAATGTCTTTAACTCACTGTCATCTTTTGCAACTATTACCTTCCCTGAATTCAGCAATGGCAGCCCTTTTTTTTTGCAGTATTCCTGCATCAAGAGATTCCCTTTTATGCAGGATTTTGCTTTCAGTGTATCTGAGGCATAATATATACCTGAATGCAAAACTCCACTGTTCCTTCCAGATGCATGCAATCCCAGTTCCTTCTCTTTTTCGATTATAACTATATTCTCATATCCCTGATTCAATAATTCTTTTGCAACAGTTATGCCAATAATCCCTCCCCCACATATCAATATATCTGCCTTAGCAATACTTTTCAAACTATGTAGCCTCCTGATATCTTTTTTTTTCTAAAAACTAATAAAGTCTTCAATTATTTTTCTACATAAGAAATTATAGCATTATTTATCTTTGTAAAGATCCTTGATCATCCGAAGATGATATTTTTGAACCACTTGATGAGATGTAGAATCGGCCTATACCTTTATTATATTGCTTTACAATTACTCTAAATAGATGATCTCTAGAAAACTGATAGACAAAATTAATATATTGCATATAATACCTCTTAATTAGGATTATAGGATGAAATCAGTTAAGAGAATCCAAAAGCTGTTAAAGGGTATATCAGAGGATAACAGGAATAATGTTGATAATATTTATATTAACATTGCAAAAAATGAGTTTATTTTTACTAATGAGAGCATCAAAATACCCAGGATAAGGATCAGTAAGTTAGATTACGATTTATCAGTTGATATAGTAAAAAAAATAATAAAGCACATACCAGAATTCCTCTTTGAACACGAGCTTCTAGAAGAGAGGAAGCCACCTTCAGAGCAGCATAGTCTTCATTTAATAAAGGAGATAAGAGGAAAACTTTTAAAATATATTCATATATTTAAAATTGATCTTAAATTTGACGGCAATTCAGATACAATAATCGAAAAAGGAGATTCAGATCATTATCCTTCGTATCAGACAGATCGCATTTACTATAAATCCAGACTAATTCCTGTCAATAAAATATATAAGGATAATTCCATTATCGATTTTGATCCAATAAAAATATTCACATCAAACTATATTGAATCAGATCAATACTTTCATACCTTTGCAATATTTGATTCACTAGAACATAAGAAGATAACAAAGGATCTACATGATAAACTTAGTCTCGATGTTTTTAGTGTTTCAACAGAGTTATATCCCTTTATAGTATATGACTATTTTACTGCATGCTTTAATGTGCCTTATCCATCAGTTGATGAGCTAAGAAGGGCTGTGGAGTATTTTGAAACCATTTTTATGTTGATATATAGCAGATATAATAATATAAATGACATATTGAGTGAAGATGAAAAATATCATAATTCTCTTAAGTTAAAGTCTGGTATTTTGATGCCTCAGGACGATTGTTTTGCTGATTTAAGACACTATTTTAAGCGCTTTAAAATTTATAGAAATGATGATCTTGCATTAAAAGGATGGTGGAGAATCGATATTGAAAATTAATTGTAAAGTTGTGATTTAATATGCAACAGGAAAATGACACTAGAAAATTAGAGAGAAGAGCAAAAGCACTTCTCCTGAATAAGAATATTCCTTCCTCAAAGATGGAGATTGTGCGTTCTTTAATGAAGAACACTGATATTCCAGCCCAAGAGAGATACAATGCAATAATAGAACTTGTCAAGTCCTGTGATGACAAACCAAAAGAAAAAGAAAAAAATAAAGAGACTTTATTAACAGAACAGAGGGGGATAGATAGAAGCGCGCATACCCAAGAAAATGATATTTATGCCCCAATCGATTCAAATTACTACATCAATGACATCTACAAAAAGTATAAAAATTTGAAGTTATTCAGAAAAAGGTATCTTATAATTTCAAATAATAAACTAGGTGTTGGAATAAAAAAGAGATTAATCCCAAGTAAAAGATTGATGAAGGCAATAAGAGAGATTGTGGCATTTCAGGAAAAGATACTTACAAGGTTACCAGATATCCTTATGGAGATACTGAAAGACGAATCAATTGATGATGCTACTCATTTTAATTATTTGAGAATATTCAGAAGATGGATGATGGAGACGCCTATTGTAAAATATAGCTTTGAAGAAGTAAAGTGGATGGACGTGCCTGCATTTGAATCTGAAATTCAGAGTTATATCATCAATCTGTTTTCCTTCCTTAAGATGAACATCGAGCTAAAGGAAGAGATCTTATTACAGGCGGAAAGTAAACTGAGGAATTTAAATGATC
>JAXHTB010000314.1:0-4805 GCA_034190185.1 Spirochaetota bacterium
CATCAACTGAACTGGAATGCCATATTACTGAATCATGCAATTCACTCAATGAAATACCTGTCTCTCCAATCGATTTATTGATTTCTTTTTTCAATGCAAGACCACTCTTTATTCTGTCAATAAAATCATTTCGGTCAAAATTAACATTAGTAATTGTTGAGAAGAGATTTTCCATAACAAACTCATCAACTTTTTCGATAGCCACCCCTGCTTCTCTTAACTTAATATTTGCAACAGAAATCCCTTTAAGAACATAGATTAGAAGATCCTGCAGATTTGCGACATCGCCTTTTTTGCCGCATACTCCATTAACTGTACACCCTTCGCCTTTTGCTGTTTCCTGACACTGGTAACAAAACATTTGCTTCCTCCTTTGATTTGTATTTGATTAGTATTACTAACTTTTGAGCTTATAACAATCACAATTTAATAATAGAATTCTTAACCTATTAGATTATTTCCCCCTGAACAGATATTGTATAATCTTTGATTATAATATTTTTGTTTGATTTTCTTAGAGCTTCTGTAACGATTTTTTCAACACCAAAGCAGCACGGCACTTCCATATGTACGATTGTTATAGATTTAATATTTTGAACTCGGAAAAGCTCAGTCAGTTTTTCAATATAGGCATCGATCGTTGTGTCAAGCTTTGGACAGAATACGATTAACTTCTTGCCCTTAAGGAATCTCCTGTGGAAATCTCCAAAACTGAAAGGCACGCAATCTGCTGCTATGAGAAGGTCGGCATTTTTAAAATATGCAGCATTAGGATTGATCAACTGAAGCTGAACCGGCCATTGAGAAAGTTCAGAAGCAACCGGGCCAGACTCATCGTCACATGAGCAGCTTTCATCTTTTATAATCTCTCTTTCCATTGAACTAGGGCATCCACAAGCCATAGTCGGTTTCTCTTCTGATCCTTCGTAAAATTCAGAAGGCACAACTATGGAGTTGCTGTTGAGATATTCAATAGCAAGATTAAGAAAACCCATTTCATTATGATCTTTTAGGTGCTTAAGATGAGCTAATATTGTAGACTCGCCCTGTTTTACAATATTTGCCATAACCTTCTTTTCATCATATGGCTCAGCCTCTCTTTTTTCAATACTGATTGCGCCCTCTGGACATTGACCTAAACATGCGCCGAGACCGTCACAATAAAGGTCGCTAATAAGCCGCGCCTTTTCATCAATAATCTGGATTGCGCCCTCTGGACACCCAGGTATGCATAATCCACATCCTGTGCATTTCTCCTCATCAATTGTAATAATATCTCGTTCCATTTTATCCCTCCTAAAACTTATTAACCTTTTCTTATCTTATTAGAATATCTTCAGTGACAATAATTTGAATTCGAGAAACCAGAGCAATTTTTTGATTTTTTTAATCTATTCAAAAAACAGAGCTTTTTTTATATGTTATAAGTATTCATTTTCATCATGAATCCCCATGGGGTCACCCATAATCATAAGGATATCGGAATCCAAAGTATGAGGCAATTTTTTACCTGTTAAAAGCGCTGTTTCTCTTACCTCGATTCCCTTCTTGTGTGCATACTGCCTGATAAATTCAGTTTCCTAAAAAGGAATTTGCTGAAGATATTGCATTATTGTGTTCAATATTGTTCCTTTATGAAATTACAGGCTTCGGACACAACCCTGAATTCAGGTGAATCAATTTTATCTCCCTTATGACAGGCGTTAATAATTTCAACAATTAAATCTATTGTTGAATTATCAATATCAACTTCTCTCATAATACTTTTTGCAATGGGAAGTGTATCATCATTCTTTTCATCCTTCAATTTAATATCTGATTTTGAAGATCTTTCAAAATCAACTTCATATAGTAGAACAGATGTCGTTACTATCTTAGGATCTGCTGTCTCATTTTTTAATATTTCCATAGCTTTCTCTAATGCAATTTCGGCATTTTTTAAGATATCGCTGCCCGGTCCAAACCTGAGTGTAATTAAATTGATTATATCACCACAAATAGATAACTCATTTTCATCCTTATTGATATCAATACCTAGTTCAGTAGGATCATAACCAAGGCACTTTTTTGCATGCTGACACCATTGAGCGCAACCTAAGCTGATTTTAGGATTCTGAATACGATTACCGCAATTAGGGCATTTCCTGCTGACATCATCCTTAAAAAATTCTATCATCTTGCCGCATTCATTACATGGGATATAGAATATATCACCAGCTTTCCAATACCTTGTATCCTGCCCTGGGCATATTGCCTTGCTCATAATTTTTATCCTAATATATAGATTTAAATTAGTTAGTACTACTAACAATATAGTTTTAACTATTAAAATAGTCAAGAAAAAATAAAATAATTTTAGCAAATTGCAAAAATATCTGATGAAGATGAAATATAAAGGTCACTAACCCTTAAACCTGATCTATTGGGGAATTGTAAATCTGATAAAATAGTGCAGTATAATATTACCTTTGTAACAGATTAAATTTATAAAATTATGATTGCGCCTTTAATGTTCTGTATGATATTTTTCCCGAAATAGTAAACTAATGTCCCGCGATCCCTTTTGAGATGCCAATAGCTAAAATAATTTGTAATCCTTTACAATTTCAGGCTTTAGGGTAAAGGTAAGTTCAAACTGTTTTAGAAATAAAAATAAATCAAGTAGAAACTACATTCAGAAATACAAAGAGGAAGTAAATTCTGATATATTTAAGGATTAAAACCCGGGAGGCATGATGATTTCCAATAAAGTTAAGGATATAAAGTCATTTATTGTTATGGATGTGATGGCAAGAGCAGAAGAATTGGAGAAGTCCGGTGAAAGGGTTATCCATATGGAAGTAGGAGAGCCCGATTTCGACACCCCTGATGTAATCCGTGAAGCCGCAATTGATGCTATAAAATCCGGAAAGACCCATTATACACATTCAATGGGTTTAATTGAATTAAGAGAAGCAATTTGCGAGCATTATTATAATGAATATAATGTATCTATTGTTCCGGATCAGGTTTTGGTTACGACAGGGACATCACCTGCATTGTTGCTAATGATAATTGCACTTATTGAATCTGAAGATGAAATTATAATATCAAATCCTCATTACTCTTGTTATCCAAATTTTGTTAAATCTGCAGGGGGAAGTGTAGTAGAGGTTAGAACATATCCAGAAAATGGTTTTCAATATATGCCCGAAGGGATAAAAAAGGTTCTTACAAAAAAAACCAAAGGAATTATTATCAACTCGCCATCCAATCCTACAGGCATAGTAATGCCGGAGGAGAACATGAAAGAAATTGCAAATTTTGACAATCAATACATAATATCAGATGAGATATACCACGGACTGGTTTATGAAGGGCGAGCGCGGTCTATACTGGAATTTACGAAAAAAGCCTTTGTAGTAAACGGATTTTCAAAACTCTATGCAATGACCGGATGGAGACTCGGATATCTTATTTTCCCTTTGGAATTTTCTGACATCATGCAGAAGATTCACCAAAATTTTATGATATCCGCAAATAGTTTTGTTCAATATGCAGGGATTACTGCACTGAAGCAAGCAGGCCCGGATATCGAGAGAATGAAGAATATCTACAATGAAAGAAGAGAATTTATTCTTAAAAGAATGAAAGATATAGGATTTAAGATCCATGTTGAACCAACAGGAGCATTCTATGTATTTGCTGATGCCAGAAATTTCTGTGTTGATTCTTATAAAGAGGCCTTTAATATCCTTGAGAAGGTTAAAGTAGGTGTCACCCCTGGAATAGACTTTGGATCTGGAGGTGAAGGATTTCTTAGATTTTGTTATGCCAATTCGCTTGAAAACATTAAGGAAGGACTGGATAGGATTGAAAGCTATCTAGGTGGTGAAAATTATAGGTTAATAGGTTAAATTGTAGAATTTTTTCTTAACAGGTTAATGCTCGTAAATCTAATTATAATAGTTATTATCGGTCTGGGTATAAAAAGTGTGTACGAAGCATGTAAAGAGGCTTTGCACAATCTGCACATCCAAGCGGAATAAACTTATGCTATGGGCTGCTTATTCGATTCGCTCCTCATCGTTGGATACATTGACATTTGCTTCCGCTACACCCAATGGCGACTATGCTTAAACATTGGTTGTGAACTAGTATCACCCTATTTTTCTTTCGGCTTCTCCAGCGGCGTTGGATTAACATATCCGGTAAGCAGTGTTTTGGGCATGGCTTCTTCAAGCTCTTCCATGTTGAACATCCCGTCCTCAGTCATGTTCCATACCAATTATTTTATCAATACAATGATGATCGTAACAAGCCCAGATTAAACGCTATTGGTAAACTCAATAAGATTTTCTAATTTTTTATATGCATTTCCAGAATCGATCGATTGCTCTGCCATTTTAACGCCTTCATGAATGGTCAACTTTCTGCATGCAGAGATAGCAAAGCCAGCATTAAGACAAGCAATGTCACGCATAGCTCCGCTTTTTCCTTGGAGTATATCCTTTATTATATTTGCATTATCAAGGGCATTCCCTCCCTTTACATCCTCTTTATCTGCTAAATTATATCCTACATCTTCTGGAGAAAATCTGTTTACATCAATCCCATCTTCCTTTATTGATGCAAAAAGTGTTGGAGCAGATATCGATACTTCATCAAGTCCGTCATCCGATGAAACCACGAATCCTCTTTTGAGTCCCAGCTTTTTTAATACATTAGCAAGTTTTTCTACAAGGTCCACTCAAGCAGCGTGGCATACCCTCGAGAGGCCTCGTCTTCGGGCAGGTAGTTGCGCAATACCCGCTTGACCTGAAATT
>JAXHTB010000315.1:0-4789 GCA_034190185.1 Spirochaetota bacterium
GATGGCTTTGCGAGCATATGTTCATTATGGGATGCGTAAATGAAGAAAAGAAGAGGGTAACCTATTTCGCTGGCGCATATCCTTCAGCATGCGGTAAAACCTCAACTGCCATGCTTCCCGGAGAAACGATTATAGGTGATGATATTGCTTATTTTAGGAATATTGGCGATGAATTTCGCGCAGTCAATGTTGAACAGGGGATTTTTGGGATAATAAAAGATGTTAATACAGAAGATGACCCACTTATTTTTAAAACACTGCATGATGAAAAAGAAATGATATTTTCAAATGTATTAACTGGTCCGGATAATCAGCCATATTGGCTTGGTATGGGCGTTCAAACGCCAAAAGAGGGCGCAAATCACTCGGGTCCTGGCTGGAGCGAAGGTAAAAAGGACGCAGATGGCAAGGAGATCACCCTTGCTCATAGCAATGCGCGATATACATTAAGGCTTGATTATCTTGATAATATTGACATGAAGTATGAGGACAAAAATGGCGTTCTTATTGGCGGCGTCATATATGGCGGCCGCGACAGTGATACATGCGTTCCTGTAGAGGAGTCCTTTGACTGGAATGACGGGATATTGATGAAGGCCTGCACCCTGGAGTCAGAAACAACATCAGCTACCCTTGGTAAAGAAGGGGTGCGTACACCTAGTATGATGGCTAATCTAGATTTTATCAGCTATCCCCTTGGAAAATATATTGAGAATAACCTCAACTTTGTTAATGGCATGAAGAATGTCCCTAAAATTTATTCTATGAATTATTTTTTGCTGGATGAAAATGGAAATTTCTGCAACAGTAAACTTGCTAAAAAGGTCTGGCTGCATTGGGCAGAGCTAAGAGTCAATGGTGAAGCAGATTGTTGCAACACGCCAACAGGTTTTATCCCCAAATATCAAGACCTTAAGAAGATGTTTAAAGATATTCTTAACGAGGAGTATTCCGAGGCTGATTATGAATATCAATTCAGTTTCCGATGCCAGGCATGGAAGTCAAAACTTGAAAGAGCAATTGAATACTTTAAAAAGAATGCCCCGGACTGCCCTGCTGTTGCATATGATAAATGGGAGGCCACAATAAAGAAGATTGAGAGCGCTCAATCGAAATATGGAGACTTTATCAAACCTGGTCAATATGAGGAATAAATGGAGCTTTAGACTATATGGCTTTAAGCTAAAGAGAAAACGGAAATCATCAGGATTGGTTTAAAATCGATAATGGAAGATGCAATGGAATTGCTATCTTTTTGGCCTTTGTGGTGGTTTCTTTAACAATAGCTCATGCTTTTTTTTCATTATAATATCGAATCTTTCTGGAGTATGGTCCTGTAAAAGCTTTACACCCTCTCTTAATCTATAGATTTTTTTAGCAACCTCTGGATTACTGTTTTTAATATTCTTCCTAGCCCTGATTAAAACCCTTGCCAATTCCGGATTTTTGTCACGTAGATCTGAGATGTCTTCTCTTCTGATTACTGATAGCAGGAAGATAACAGGTCTATCATTGCTTAACCTTTCTAGTGCAAAAAAGGTCCTATTAAGAATCTGAACCTTATCTGGTGATTCTCTGTGTAGTTTGGCCAGTTTCGGGTCTTCCCTAAATTCAAAATTCTTTTCAGGGACGAAATTTACACTTGAGGCAAGGTAAATCTCGCCTGTGGATAAATCAACTGCCTTAATCGACAATTCTCCGTTGCGGTTTACCCTGGATATTGTGCCGTTTATCATAACGTCGATAGAAAAAACCTTGCCGCTCTCCTTTATTGTTTCAGGATCAATTATACCGGTTTGCTCAATTCCCTGAGCTTTTAGAAGCTTGTCGATCTCTGATCTCTCAACGAATTTTAGCCCCCCTTTTTTTATCAGTTGCTCAAGGAGTTTCTTTGAGAGTCGTTTGCCATCTGGATTTTCCTTGCCGTCTAAGGTCGAAAAGTCGAAAATTCCGATCTTTTTACTCTTTAGAATTTCATATTTTGCGAAAATATCATCTGATAACTTCTGTATCGCGCTTTCTTCATTTAATAAAGTTTGGTCTGTAGTTGTAGCAATCCTTACGCTTCTGCTTCTTGAGCATGATAGTATTGATATTGAGATAAATGTCATTGACAATATTAAAGCAGCGCTTCTTTTCATGATTATCCCCCTCGTAGTTTATAATATATATTATTATAGATATTAGTTTGTTTTAATTTTGATTATGTTACTGAGAAGATATATCATTACCTTCACAATATGATTATCATAATATATAGATGTAAGGTTTATCTGCATATTCTCATCATCTCATTTCCGCCGCATTGGAACTGGTATGGTACTTCTATTATCTCTACAATATATCCTGACTGTTCTAGTTTTTCTAAGATAATATCTATGAAGGGAGATTTTTTGCATCCGAGGTCAAGCAGCGGGAAGATGCGAACCTCTTTGGCTGTTCTGTACATTTCTTGAATAGAGTCGAGATGAAAATCAAGGGATAATTGGTCAGAATATAGGAACAGGAAATGAGAGCATAATGCAATATCGAATTGTTTATCCTGAAAGGATAATGAAGGCAGGCACTCTGCAAAGTATCTTCCCTCTATCTTGCCTGTATCGAAATCTGAAATAAATTCCTTCATTGCAGTCATCCTGATCTGCCCAAGCATTTCGAGTGATTCTATCGAATCCCAGACGTAATCGTTTGCATTTTGACGCATCTGATCCATTACTTTCTCGTAGCTTGCTTCAATACGGCTTTCGATCTGCTGTTTGGAAAATTGATAAATGGGGTCAATAGAAGTAACTTTATTACCAAGCTTATTCATTACATGATTAAAGCTTGAAGGACCATCTGCGCAACCCAGAATGCTCAGTTTAAGATCCTGTTTAGTTAGATTGAACATCTTTACATATTCGTCAAAAGAACGTCCCCAAGGCACAATTTTTTCGAGTGTGAAAGGCATTTTGATTTTTATATTTTAATTTGTATTTTTATTTTTTTTGGGGATATATACACAATAAGGTTCTTCCCTTAGATAGTCGCCTGTGTTGTAGTAAGCTCTTGCCCTGCATCCTGCGCAGAATGATTTGTATTCGCAAATACCGCATTTGCCTTTCAGGTTATTAAGGTCGCGGAGTGTGCTAAAGAGTTCGGAGTTTTCCCATATTTCATTAAGAGGAGTTTCTAATACATTTCCAGCTATAAGAGGAAGATATCCGCATGGTTGAACATCGCCCCTGTGGGAGATAAAGCAGACTCCAGAGCCAGCAAGGCATCCTCTGGTCATAGCTGAGAGTCCGTCTGTTTCATATGATATTTTTCGGCCATCTGCTTTTGCCCTTTGTCGTATTATGCGGTAATAGTGGGGGGCGCATGTTGCTTTAAAATCTAGTTCTGTCTCTCTGGTTCTCTCATAGAACCAGTTGAGAACATCCTCATACTTCTCCTTGGATATCATGTCGGTTTCTGCAATCTCAACACCGCAGCCAACAGGAACCAGCATAAAGATATGAAGCGCCTTTGCTCCTCTTTCCTCAGCGAGGGAAAGTATTTCCTCAATATCATCAACATTTCGTTTTGTGATTGTTGTATTGAACTGAAAATCTATTCCTTTCTCCCTTAAATATTCAGCCCCACGGAGCGCGTCGTCAAAGGAGCCCGGAATTCCTCTGAAGTTGTCGTGAAAATCGGCATCTTTGCCGTCTATTGATATGCTGACCCTGGAAAAACCTGATGATTTTATCCTGGATGCAATGTCTTCATTAATAAGAGTGGCATTAGTTGCAAGGGCAATCTGTAAGCCCTGAGCTTTCGCATAATCAGCGATGTCGAATATATCCTGTCTGTAAAGCGGTTCTCCACCAGTTAATATAAGTATAGGGTTTGAGAAGGATACAATATTATCTATTACGCCCTTCACTTCTTTTGTGTTCATCTCTTTATTAAAATCCAGGTCCTCAGCCTCTGCCCTGCAATGTTTACATTTAAGATTGCATCTTTTTGTCAGTTCCCAGAAAATTAGTCTGAGTTTATTCATCTCCATTTTCATATGCAAATAAGTCCTCAATTATTTTTTTCTTTTCGAGAATATCATCAACTTCATCATCAAATTTATTATTGCATTGCTCTAAACAACTTTTAAGATAGGTGATAGGATTATGAAGCGTTTTTGTCATAATTTGGTTTGTCAGGTCTTCGATTATTTTAAAATCCTCTTCTGTAATATGCTTTAATTTCCTTCTTCTGTACTTGTTCAGTTCATGCGTTCTTATCTCATTAAATCTGTCCTGGATTTTTATTATTGCAGGGACTACTGACAGACCCTTATACCATTTATAAAAATCATCTGTATCCATTTCTATCAATCTCTTAGCAAGTTCAACCTCTTTTAATCTGCTTTTTAGATTATCGTCAGCTATAGATTTTAGATCGTCAATATTGTAAAGAAACATTTTATCAAGTTTAGCGATCTTTGGGTCTATACTTCGTGGAACTGCAATATCAATGAAGAAGGTTGGTGAGTTCACATTTTTTCTTTTTAATGCATTTTTTGCCATATCATAGGGTATTATATAATTGGTAGGTGATATTGATGAAATTATAATATCAGCTTTGAGAACAGTTTCTGGAATATCATCTAGCGGAATGATATTTATTCCCCTGTTGATCTCCTTTGCTATCTTTTCTGCGTTATGAAATGATCTGTTCGCAATAGTAATATCACAAATATTATATTTTGAAAGATATTTAAGGATCAACTCTCCCATCTCTCCTGCTCCGATTAGAAGAGCTCTTCGTTTAG
>JAXHTB010000316.1:0-4788 GCA_034190185.1 Spirochaetota bacterium
ATACTCCATATATTCATCTGTTTCAGTTCCCTCTTAATAGGGATCAAACTTAAATTCAATTCCCTGCATCCACCAATAATTATCCGAGTTTCAGTTCCCTCTTAATAGGGATCAAACGCTGCTTTTTGTAATTTGCAAAATACGCTTAATAAATGTTTCAGTTCCCTCTTAATAGGGATCAAACCCCAAAAAAAATGCACAAATCAATAAAAGTTTATAATTATTTAAACAAAATCGAGAAATTATAAATAATATTGTTTGATTTTTCTTAATTTGGATTAATTATTTCTGTCGAACCCCTGTGTTTTTTGTGTTATATAGGGTCGACAGATTTCATAAAATGGAAATGTATTACAAAAAATTTTTAATAATTTCATTAATCTCATCAAATCTGCCGTATGGATTTTCTTTATTTATTTCAAAATATTCATCAGCCTGTTTAATGAATTCATCCAGACTGCTGTTAATACTTTTTAACCTTTCATTTATTTTATGCTCAGTGACTCCAATAATATCATGCGCGGTCTTGTTTCTCAAATTTGAAAGCTCCATAATGATCCTGAATAATTTCTTTAAACGCCCTATAACCTCGTCATCCTGATTTTTTGTAAAGAAATTATATATCTCCTGATACGCAATTCTATTTGGGCTATTAAACTTGAGTGGATTGTTATCGATTTTGCATGTTTTAAGATGTTCCAGAAGATCAGGATGCTTTAACAACAGAGCATTCCATTTTTTGTGTTTGTTCCCCTCGTTATATTCAAAACCGCCGTCAAGATATTCTTCAATTTTTGGCTTTAGGAAGTTCTCGCCAAGCGTGAATATTTTGATCAGGAAATCGGAATGCAGTTTTTGCTTCAGTTTGATCTTCGCGGTTATATAGACTTCTTTTAAACGCAGATCATAGTTTTTATGTAAAACATCAATATTTTCAATCAATTTCAGGAATGTTTCCCTGTTTTCGCAGTCTTCATCCAGAAGATTTTGCAGTACGGTCTTTGCATTCTCATAATCAAGACAGATGAGTGATAGGGCATATTCAGAAAGGGCGCTCACAGTAGACGAATATTCAAAGTCTGGGATTGAGGCATAGTTGTAATTTTCCAGCGCATGGACGATCTTATGCTTTACGATATTCTTTCTGAATTTTGCAGGAAACTGCTGCAGATATGCGACGCTGGATTGCTCGGGTTTGCACAACTGGAAGGTTTTTGGATATTTTTCAATAGCCTTTAATAGAAGCGTATGATTAACAGCGTCAATCCCGCCCTGCGGCAGTATATACAGGCTTGTCTCATCCGGCTCTAAATCCCTAAAAAAATTGCCGCTAAATTTATCATCAAAGAAATCATACATTGAGTCATAATTGGTTACATTTTTGGTTATTCTTAAGTGTTTGACCTTTTCTTTTTGTCTTGAATAGTCTCTATCAATCAGTTTTTTTATGCAATCAGCGACATGAAGAGTGTCATTCCTTTTGAAATTTTCTTTGACAGGATCATCCTGGTCTGTGGAAACTAATATTATTGTGTCTATTTGGTTGGAAATCTCAGGCTCATTGTCTATGCTGCTATTGAGTATTTGGTCATGTTGTTGACTATTGTCTGTTTTGTCAGGAATCTCGAGTATTACCTTATCTATGCCCGGCTTTATTATTGGGTAAATAAGATGATCCTTAAACTCGCTAAAATTTTCCAATACAACCTTCCCGTCATCCCTTGCTGATGATAAACAAAGGCAGTCAGGATTATTCTTAACAGGCATGGCATTTATTTTTTCGAGCGTATCTTTAGGCAATGACGATTTTAACTGAAGGTCCCTTGCCCCTATTGTAATAATCATAGCTGTTTTACTCATTAACATTCTCCTTTTAATCAACAATGCTGAATACGCACCAGCCTGCAGGGTTATCCCCGCTAATAACGGCCCTGGAAACTCCGCCGTATGTATTCCTGAATCTTTTCCTTTTATCGCTTATGCTATGTTTAAAGGTTTTTGACTCGATCTGGGCAAAGCGCCCAAGCCTGACCGGGGATGAATTGCCATTGGAGCGTTTTGTTGCCATGCTTATTATATCTTTCTTTATTGGATGCTTGTCATTCTCCAGAATAGGTGTATAAAAATCTTTCAGGCTTTCAATAATATTGGCAATAGAAATAAATTCTGAAATGCCCCTTTCGGAGGTAAACCTCCTCAATCCTTCGTCATCAATAGAAAGAGAACCCTTTAAAGTGTAGTATTTGTTCATAGAGAGACACTCTGCGTCTGTCATTTCAGTATAAACAGGAATGCCCTTCTGCTGTTTGTTTTTGCCGATAACCCGTATTGTGCCGAATATTATATCGATCTTTTCATCGCTTCCAACAGTGAAATCCGAAACCTTTAGGAACTTGAATGGATCGTCAGATACCTGATATTTTGCGTTTGGATCATTTTTCATGATCCTCATCTCCAGTTCGCTGGACTTATATGTCCCCTGATCATCTATATTATTCTGTTTGCTCAGACTTTCAAGCAGAGCTGTGCGGATCGCTCCCTTTACAGTTGATCCCGGGATGTAGGGCATTCCGTCTATCTCGTTTTTGAATATCATGTTCACATTAGCATAAGGATTGCTGTTAAGCTCAGATGTAAAACCAGGCAGTGCATCAGCATTATATTCAATTAAATCCGGATTACCGAGCGCAGTATCCTTGATCAATGACCTGGCTTGCATCGATCTCTCCCTGTCCTTGTCTTCCCGGCCAGTCATGCTGTCCACAGCTTCAAAAAATTTATTGCGTGTGTTTTCGTACATAACTGAGAATATTTTATCGCTTCTAATAACGGACACCCTATTCTCTTTAAATGATAACAGCTCAAGCGGATTATAGGTGTCGCCGTTGTGAATAATAAGGGGCGTTATGATCCTTATTTCAGAATTGTAATTTTTCATGAGCCTTTTCCCTTCATGTTAAAATATATTGGAAAGGCATATCCATACTGCATGATCCTTTCATCGTTATGTATATTCTTTATCATGGCGCCGCATACAGGCAGATTCTGATTTACAAATGTTGATCCGTTTCTGTAAAACACAACCGGCTTTTTGCTGAATATCCCTGACTGACTGAACTCCCCATCTAATTTGCCGTATTTTGTCAGGGTTGTGTAAGAGAGGGGATTTAGATTATTACCCGCGCATAGGCTGAGGCTCATAAAATGATCGGCAGTATACTCAAATACGTCCTTCTCATCCTCGTCAATGTCATTAACTGAAATTTCAAATGCGCCCCTGCCTACAGACTTGTCCTTTCCAATGCCTGTTTTTGAGATATTTTCAAATATTTCATTCAGCCATTGCGCGCCGTATTTATCATCAAATATCCTTACAAACAATGATAGATCATAATCTATCATTAAGAACGAATCGGTGAAGAGAGCGCCCTCCAACGCCCTGAAATTTTCCCTGCTGATGGCATTTCTTGTAATATCTGCTTCATTGTTTCTTAACTCATTTCCGCTTAAATTATCAAATTCATCCATAACCGATTCATCGTCATATTCATTCTGATGCGACCTGAATATATCGAATGGTATCCACTCCATTTTTTTTCGCTTCTTCATCTCTGCAATTTTTTTGCAGTGCTCCTTCTTTGGAATATCATTCTTATAATCCTTTCTCTCTGACGGCACAACAGGGCGCGGAACATATCCCTGAGGCATAAGAGAGGAGAGAAGAAAAGGGGGGTTATCATTGAACTGGTCCAGCAAATTTTCAAGCTCCGCCTCTCCGTATAAATCCCTGACAGCCCAGGATACAGCGCCGAAGATCGTATCCGATGTGAAAATGTGCCCAAAGAATGAGCGGGGCTTAAGGATAATCTTATACACCTTCGACATTTTCAGCCCCCAGTGAAAAGGGTTTGCCGTCAATCTTAAGGTCCCTGAATTCGACCCTGCCGTATCCCCTGCTTGTGCTTCCACCCAGCGCATCATTCTTTACAAGCTTAAGCCCATCTTTTAATAACTCTATTGAACTATCCCCGTCATTCTCAAATATTCTTAATGATATCTCAAGATCAAATTCAAGACCCGCGATTACTCGTTCTGTCGTTCTTAGACTACCGGTTTTAGCTGTTCCTTTTAAACGGTCAATTGCAGTTTCAGACTTTACTTCTACTGCAAGTATATCCTTTTCTTTTAACATTTTTGTTGATTCCTTTGACAAGAATAAATCATGAAAAATTGAACGAGTTGAACCAACATTAGATTCTGGGTTCGTATTGCCAAAGACTCTACATATGCTACACTCAGGATCTTTGCAATTACATGGGCCTTCGGAATTAGGGCCATTCTCTCTGCTCAACTCTAGTAAACTTCGCATTTTTCCCTTTAATGATGAACCAGGTATATACGGGTCTCCATCAAGTGGATTCCTGATAATGGGATTATCAACTCCACCTATCTCTACCATATCCTTTCCTGAGCCTATATGCAGACCCGTTATAATATGAATTTTCCCTGTAATTTGTGATATCTTATTTAATTTTTTCATTTTTTCTCTCCCCTTTTTTGCTCCTTATATTCAAACTCATTATAAGTATAATATGCTATTATTGCCTGGTAATGTTTAAGAAATAATGCAAAATCTTGAATACTGTTTATTTTATTAATTTCACTATCCATATAATCTTTAAATTTTTTTGATATATGTTTATTACCCGCACTGTATGCTAACTTTGATTTTATAAATCTAATATTTGGGAGTATTTTGGATTTAAAATCATTTTCGTTATAATTTTT
>JAXHTB010000317.1:0-4777 GCA_034190185.1 Spirochaetota bacterium
CAAAAAGTTGAGGATGAAAATATTTCTTTAAAATTTAGTGAATCATGGGGAAAGGAACTCTCAAAGAAAAATGGACTAACAATTATGGAAATGTTTAAGGGCATTGAAGATAGTAGTATAAAAGCCCTTTATATTATGGGAGAAAATCCAATGGTGAGCGATCCTGACCTTGATCATGTTAAGAATGTACTCGAAAATGCCGATTTTCTAGTAGTACAAGATATTTTCATGACAGAAACTGCCCAATTAGCTCATGTTGTTCTTCCAACTTATTCTTTTGCTGAAAAGGACGGCACATTTACTAATACTGAACGTAGAGTACAAAGAGTCCGTAAAGCTGTGGAAGCGCCTGGTGAGGCCAAAGAAGACTGGAAGATATTTACCGAAATAGCATCCAAGATGGGTTATGATTTAAATTATAGTTCTGCGGAAGAGATTTTTAATGAGATTGCAACTATAACACCAAGTTATGCTGGTATAAACTATAAACGAATCGATGAAGAAGGTGGATTGCAATGGCCTTGTCCCAATACTGGACATAAAGGGACTAAATTTCTACATGAAAATCAGTTTTCAAGAGGTAAAGGCCTTTTTCATTCAATTGAATATCAACCCTCTGCAGAGTTGCCAGATGATGAATATCCATATATATTAAGTACTGGAAGAATTTTACAGCATTTCCACACTGGAAGTATGACGCGTAGATCTGAAGGACTAAATCAAATAGCACCAGAGTGTATTGTTGAAATTAATCCAGCGGATGCAATAAAATCAAATATAAATGATTCTGATAAAATTAAGATCATATCAAGAAGAGGTGAAATTGAGACAAAAGTGAAAATCACTCCAAAATCACCTGAAGGAGTATTATTTATCCCATTTCATTACGCTGAAGCAGCAGCAAATAAGCTTACTAATACAGCTTTAGACCCAGTAGCGAAAATACCAGAATATAAGGTTTGCGCAGTAAGGCTGGAAAGATAGCTTAACTAATACCTCTTTATTATTAAAAAGAGTTTATATATATTAACGACTAGGAAAAGCCCTCTTTACTATTAAAATGGAAAGAGGGTTTTTCCTTTATGAGACATCTGCCAAAAGAGTACTGCAGAAGGCAAAATATATCATTCTAATTTTTGCATATTACATACCATATAATGTGGATATTCTTCAAACCTCTTAATACGGTTGAGAATTCTCTATACATCTTTTCTTTTGTCCAACCCATTTTCACGAATCATGTTTAACAATCAATCCAGTCATTTAACTTCCAAGGCATTACTAATCTTATTAGTCTTTCTTTGGTTTATATTTTTCCTTATCAAATCCACCTTTTAGCTTATTCATATAATTCCTGTGTTTTCCCATTATTTCATTATAAGCCTTTTGATATGCCTCTTTAACTGCCATTATAGCTTCATGATTCCTTCTTTGTTGTTCAAGTACCTTGTTCGACTCCTCTTTTATCTTAAGAAACTGATTATAAATACCTTCTTTATCCTTCTTGAATTTATTAAGGATGCCGTCAAGCGAACCATTTGCAGCCTCATTTAACATCAAATCATCTGCAACATCCTTTTGAAACTTATCAATCTCTTTGTTTTTACTTTCTAGTTTCTTTTTACCAATTGAACCTGCCTTATCTTTATCATCCTCAAGCTTATCAATATTCTGTGATGCTTTTGAGCTCCTTTTGTTGAATTCTTTAATAAATTCCTCAAAACTTTTACCTTTTGCTCCAGGATTTTGGACAAATTCATCATCCTTTTTTTTCTTCCAATCCTTTATCGATTTTTTATCTGATTTTTCTTTTTGAGGATTTTTAGCTACACCTATAGATGCGCTCTGTTTTCCTTTTATTTTAACTTTACCATATGGATTATAAACATCAAGTTTTCCTTTAGTCATTTGAACCTTTGAATCTGCACCGCTACTTACACCGACAAGGAAATCTGTTCCCCTAACAGCGCACACTGATGTAGGAGAGTATACCTTACGTACAGATTTCTTCTTAAGCTTGGCAAATTTTGCCCTTACAACCCCAGAAATCACAGAAACAGAATCAGAATCTTTAACATGCTTACTGCCGATTTTTATACTTGTTTTTTCAAGAACCTTTATCTTGCTGCCATCCATATAAGCAAGTTCGGCAAGTCCACCTTTTCCTGTAACTATTGTATCTCCAGATACTACTTTCGTTCCTATATCTGCGCCAATATCATCTCCTTCCCTTAAGATAGAAACATTTCCAATAGAGAAAGATACCTGAAGCGCCTGAGCAATTGAATATGAAAGTAAATAAAATGCAATCGATAATGTAATTATAAAAGATATTCTAGGGATATAAAATAGGTTAAATAATTTCATTGTTCCTCCTATTGTGTTGCTTAAATAAAACCAAACTTCTATTGATTCATATATAAGTTACTTGAACTGACCTAAACAGATAGTACTAATATGAAAATAAATAAAATTCTCAATGGTTAACTTGTTGATTCTGATTATTTATTTATCCACGAGAATCTAAATATACAAACAGATTCATATTATACAAATGACAACAACTTTAAGAAAATCAATAAATTTTGATATACTATATTCACAACACATTATAAATATACTTTTTTGTAAATAATACCAAAGAAGAATATATCTGCAATAAAAAATTGTAAATAATATACAAAATTACACAATTATTATTAGATTTAACAAATTTAACATGAAAATTCCAATCAAAATTTGTTATATGTTCATTAAAATAATAAATAATATAAATAAATTAGTTTTATAATCAATCATGATTATATAACAATTTGTAATAGCATTAGTTTTCATCTAATTGATAATAGATAAGAAGTAGAGGTTCGAAGTTATTCATATGTCATAAGGACTTTAATTTATGTGTGGAATTGATGATAAAAGTTTTTTTATTTCTCTATAATATCCAGAATAAATTTTGATCTTTTGTTAGTAGGATCTAACTCTAATGCCCTTAAAGCATAGCGCCTTGCTTTTACTCTGTTTTTATGTTTGTAGTACAATTCTGCTAGAGCAACATTTGCTTCCACATTATCTGGATCAAGTGTAATAACCTTAATGAATAGATTTTTAGCCTTTACATCAGATGGTTCACTGCTCTTATAGTAGAACATGGCCAGATAAAAATTTACATCCTTAGAGTCAGGGTATATTTCCAGAGCTTCTTTTGAATATTTTATGCCCTCTTTTATAAATTTTATTCTAAGCTTTTTGGGAAGAGGTTGGTAATATGCTTCTTTATACCTTGTCTTTACAAGCCCTTGAAGCAAATTAAATCTATCCTCTTTATCATAAATCCTTTCGATTTCCTTATATGCATTATAGAATTCCCTGTAAGCAAATTCCAACATATTCTTATTAAGGTAGATATTACCAAGTGAGAGATGCACATCTGGATTGCTGCTATCGATTTTTAAAGCTTCATAATAATGATATATTGATTTGCCTGTTTGACCTAGCTCATTGTAATAATCACCCTTAGCTTTGTGATAAATTACTTTCTGGGATATACCATGATCTTCTAATCTCTGCACCACCCTATCTCCAACAAGTGAGTGCTTCAAATTACCAATTCCTGTAAGCATAAATCCGAATGTGTTGCTATAAAATATTGTTTTAACCTCTATTTTAGATTTAATATGATTATTATTGCCGATAACAAATAGTGTATCGCCGACCTTAATCCCTTCTGAAGAATAAAGTCTTACAGTTGCTCTTCCTGAAATTGTAACCTCTATGTCAGTATTCTCTTTTTTTGACTCTAAACTTCTTTCAATTGATACGATTTTTCCCTTTAATCCGGCATACCAACCAAGTTGATCATTTAATGTATAAAAAATTTTTATCCTTTGTTTAAGATTTTCCTTGAATAGGTTGGCTGAATTTAATTCATAAATAAAAGTAATAATTATAAATATAATCAGTACGATTTTAGATAATAAGGAGAAGAAAAACATTTTATTTTAAAAACCTTAGTGGATTAAGTGGGGTAAGATATTTTCTTATCTCAAAATGAAGATGAGGTCCTGTAACAGCCCCTGTCATCCCGGAAAGGGCTATCATATCACCTTTTTTTACTATATCATTTTCCTTTGCGATATTTTTTTTATTATGAGCATATACTGTAATATATCCCTTTCTATGTTTTATTACAACTACTTTTCCATATCCTTGTTTCCATTGACTGAATATTACCTTGCCATCTGAAGAGGCCTTTACTGGTGTACCCTCAGAAGCTCTAATATCAACACCACAATGAAATCGTTTCCTCCTACTAATAGGATCAACCCTCTTTCCAAATGCAGATGTTATTCGCCCCTTTAACGGCCATTGAAACTCTATATCTTTTTGGTTTTCAGTAATCTGAGTTTTAATTAGTTTTTCATATTTCTTTTTGGGATTATTTATTTTCCTTTTAACAGCATCAGGAATAAAGATTAAATCCCCGCATATTATTTTATCCTTTTTAATCTTATTATGTGAGATTATTATTTTTATATCAGCTTTATACCTTTTTGATATCCGTATTAATGTATCTCCTCTTTTAACTTTATACTGAATACCCCTTTTGTTCGGTATCAAAATAGTATTTCCAATATTAAGACAGTCCGGATTCTTGATACCATTAATCCTTATTATAAGTTTATGATCAGTCTCATATTTTTTTGAAATAACCCATAGGTTCTCTCCCCTTTTTATCTTATGTAATGAAAGATGCCATCTCTTATCCTTGTTCTTT
>JAXHTB010000318.1:0-4776 GCA_034190185.1 Spirochaetota bacterium
CCTATATAGAGAAAGATAAAGGTCGATCTCAAGTATTAAAAATTGGAGTTGGAAGAGATTTCTGTTACGGACCTGATGATAGAACATATATTCATGGAAGCACTAATGTATGGGAATCCCTGGTGTATCTTGATCAGAATCTTCAACCTGTAGCTTGCATAGCTGAATCTTGGAAATCTTATAATAAAGGTAGGGTATGGATTTTTCGAATCCGTTCGGGTATAAGATTCCATGATGGAAGCCTTCTTTCGCCTCTGGATGTTGTTTCCAGCATGAAAAGATTAAAATCTCATCCTAGATATGATACAACAGGCAGTGTTCGCTCTTTGATATCAGTAGAACAGAGTGATATCGATAAAGTTACTTTTAAAGTAGATAAACCAACACCTCATTTCCCCTCACTGCTTGCTTATTACGGCAGCCCTATATTTAAAGCTTCTATTTTTAGTGATGATGGATCTATTACCTATCCAATAGCAACTGGTCCTTACAAAGTTGAGAGGATTAAGAAGGGTGAGGTTATTGAGTTATCCCGCTTTGATAGATATTGGGGTAAAAAGGGTGAATTTAAGAGTGTTACTTTTAGGTATATTCCTGATGCTCAAACCAGGCTTTTTGCGCTTGTTCGTGGAGATATAGATGTCATTGCTGATGTTGGGTCAGTATTACCGGCTCAAATAGAAGAGATTGAGAGGAATGAGAGTCTTTTACTAAAAAGAAGCGAAGTAGCAACAACACATTATATGCTATTCAATTGTAAAAGATATCCATTTAATGAAAGAAAATCAAGGCTTTGGTTGTTCAGTTTACTTGATCGCAATAATATAGTTGATATGCTTACTGAAGGTACAGGTATACCAGCTTATTCTTTTTACACTCCTTTAGCTAAAAGATGGAGATTTAATACAATCTCAATGAAGGGTTGCATGAAAAAGTATTCTGCCCCTGAAATAGATAGAAAAATTTCTATAATAATAAATAGCAGATTAATTCATAGATGGCCATATCATCAACTGGCAGAGGTTATCCTTGAGATACTTGAGAGTAAAGCGCTTAAAGCTGAGATTAAACTTATGGAGTCAGGGGATTATTTTGAATCTATAAAGGAGGGTGATTTCGATATCACAATTCAGCCTAATACTCTGATAAACGGGGATCCTGATATATTCTATTCGTATTACTTTTCATCAGACTCTTCAAGGGATATTGGATATCGTAATCCTGTTGTTGAAAGTCTCATCAGTACCGCAAGGCATGAAATGGATTCTGGTCTTAGAAGGGATCAATATAAGAGGATTGCAGAAATCATTGGAAAAGATCTCCCGATAATTCCCCTGTATCATGATGTTACAGTCTATGCTCATACAAAGCAGATCAGTAATTTTTTGCTTGATCCTTTATTTAGACCCCTATTGACTTATGTTAAACACACTAAATTGTAATTTCCTCTGAGTTTTTTTTATTAGTTTATTCAATTGCAAATCATAATATGGATAGAATGAATGAGTATCATAGTCAATAAATTGTTTTATTTAATTATTGTGCTTTTTAGTATCTCAATTATTACATTCGGATTGATTCATCTTGCGCCTGGAGATCCTGCAGAGATAATCTTAAGAAGTTTTGATTCCTATACAACTGAGGAGGCTGTTGAGTCACTAAGAGACAGGATAGGAACGAATGATCCGGTATATATTCAATATATAAACTGGTTTTATAGGATTGTTCAACTTGATTTTGGTGTTTCTTATCAAACAGGAGAGAGTGTATTGGTTGAGATTCTTAGCCGTGTCCCAGCTACCCTAGAACTTGCTGTAACCTCTTTTATTCTTACATTTTTAATCTCATTTTTTTTAGGTATTTTTTCTGCAATAAAGAAGGATAGTTTTTTTGATCATATAAGCAGGATAGGGGCAATCATATCTATATCCACTCCAGGATTTTGGCTTGGCCTGTTACTTCTTTATATTTTTTCTGTGAGATACAGGATATTCCCAATTATGGGGAGAGGGGGATTGATTAACCTTGTTTTGCCATCAGTTACACTCAGTCTTGGTTTAGCTGGATTGTACGGACGGGTATTTAGATCAAGTATAGTAGATGTTTTGAGTCAGGATTATATTAAATATGCTTATGCCAAAGGGTTAAGCCAGAGTGTCGTGGTTTTAAGGCATGTTTTACGGAATTCTGTTCTACCCTGTATTACTTTATTGGGGATCTGTTTTGGGAATCTGTTGGGGGGATCAGCAATTGTTGAATCTATATTTGCCTGGCCTGGTGTTGGTAAGCTTGCACTGGATGCAATCTTTAATCGTGATTACCCAATAATAATGGGTTATGTTTTATTTATGAGTATAATATTTGTTTTAACTAATACTATAGTTGATATATCTTATCAATTGCTTGATCCAAGGATTAGAAAGGGAGTTAGATTGAAGAATTGATCAATAATCGGATTTTAGAGAGAGTATTTTTAAATAACTGGATGATTTTTACTGGGCTAATCATTATATTACTTTTAATAGTAATAGTATTGTTTGCTCCGGTTCTTGCTCCTCATGATCCTGGGAGTATAGATATTTTGAAGAGGTTCGACTCTCCTAGTTGGGATTATCCTTTGGGAAGAGATAATCTGGGAAGGTGTTTATTCTCCCGTCTTTTATATGGAGCCAGGATTTCTGTGGGGACATCTGTGCTTGTTACTTTATTTATTGTAACTCTAGGATTTATTATCGGATCGATATCAGGTTTTTTTGGTGGGAAAATTGACATTTTTTTTATGGGGATAGTTGATATTTTACTTGCATTACCAGGAATGATCATGGCTCTTGTTATTGCTGGTTTATTAGGTCCTGGATTGAAGAGTGTAGTTATAGGGCTGGTCTCAGTATGGTGGGTTCGTTATGCTCGTCTGATTCGCGGCTTTACACTTTCAGTAAAAGAGAAGGACTATGTTGAATCTGCAAGAGCTGCAGGTTCAGGCAATATGAGAATAATAATATTCCATATCTTGCCGCAGGTGTTCCCTACAGTCCTTGTGTTAGCGGCTTTGGAAACAGGCTGGGTAATCCTTGCAATTACTGGATTGAGTTTTCTTGGATTGGGTGTGCAACCTCCAGTGCCTGAATGGGGCAGTATGTTGAATAATGCGCGTCTTTTTTTTAGTAAGAGTCCACTTTTGGTAGTAAGTCCTGGATTTGCAATATTCGTTACAGTTCTTGGATTTAACCTGCTTGGTGAAGGATTAAGGGATATGTTCCAACTCAGGGAAATAAATAAGATGTAGTACTTTTTATATATTAGGCTATTTATAAAAAGAAGTTGCAGAGATTTATGATAATTTAAAATATCTTAAAAAATTATAGAATATAAAATGAATTTCATAATACTTAAATAATAATATTTTATATTTGTAATATTAGTTATTAGAAAAGCATTTAATATTTAAATATATTAAAAATGTAGCTGAATAATAACTTAGCAATAATTACTAGAATACCCTGATTATCACTTATTATTGGTGATTATTTATGATTATTAATATGGAAGAGAAAGCTAATTTTATGATTAATTTTGCAGTTACTTAAAAAAAAAAGTAAAAATATATTAAAATACTTGACGAAAAACAGTAGTATAAGTATTGTGTAATTGAGTTGTTAAGGAGATTTAAAAAAGATGATCCCAGAAACTCTGGGGTTTTTTTTATCTCTATAAGGTTCTTTGAAAACTGAGTAGTAAGACAGGTGAATGTTTTTTTGTTAATTTATTGAGTTTAATTTGAATATATTATAAAAGAATACAATTCTATAATGGAGAGTTTGATTCTGGCTCAGAACGAACGCTGGCTGCGTGTCTTAAACATGCAAGTCGCACGAGAACCCTGGTGCTTGCATTAGGGGGAGAGTGGCGAACGGGTGAGTAATACGTGGATAATCTGCCTTCAGGATGGGGATAACTATTCGAAAGGATAGATAATACCGAATAATATAGCAGTGGCATAAGTTACAGCTATTAAAGGGTGGGGACCTTCGGGCCTACCGCCTGTAGATGAGTCCGCGGCCCATTAGCTTGTTGGTGGGGTAATGGCCTACCAAGGCTACGATGGGTAGCCGGCCTGAGAGGGTGTACGGCCACATTGGGACTGAGATACGGCCCAGACTCCTACGGGAGGCAGCAGTTAAGAATATTGCGCAATGGGCGAAAGCCTGACGCAGCGACGCAGCGTGGATGATGAAGGCCTTCGGGTTGTAAAGTCCAATAAGCGGGGAAGAATAATCAGAGGGTAATATTCTCTGTGATGACGGTACCCGCCTAAAGTCTCGGCTAACTACGTGCCAGCAGCCGCGGTAATACGTATGAGGCGAGCGTTGTTCGGAATCATTGGGCGTAAAGGGCGTGTAGGCGGGGGATTAAGTTAGATGTGAAATCTATAGGCTTAACCTATAAATTGCATTTAATACTGGTCCTCTTGAGTCCTGGAGAGGAGAGCGGAATTCCCGGTGTAGCGGTGAAATGCGTAGATATCGGGAAGAACACCAGTGGCGAAGGCGGCTCTCTATCCTATGACTGACGCTGAGGCGCGAAAGCGTGGGGAGCGAACGGGATTAGATACCCCGGTAGTCCACGCCGTAAACGTTGTATACTAGGTGTTAGTGTGTAAAAGACTTCGTTTTTATGGAACCTACGCGCATCAATGTTCCGTCAAAAGGCGAGCCATAGTAGGTACCGAAGTTAAGTGATGGTGGCATCGTCAAAACCATGTTATCCGTCTTCGTG